>NZ_JBSQIC010000026.1:0-42915 GCF_055108615.1 Tangfeifania sp.
TTCCCTTCTCTCTTCACTGCCAACTGATCACCGATCACTGATCACTTCTTCCCTTCTCTCTTCACTGCCAACTGATCACCGATCACTGATCACTTCTTCTCTTCTCCACCCTTATCCGCGCATCCACGGCCAGAATCTCTTTTTCATTGCCGAGCAACGGATTAATATCCAGTTCTTTGATTTCAGTAGCAAACCGCAGCAGACTTGAAAGCCGCACCATAATATCGGCAAACTGCGGAATGTTAATGCCTTCCTTTTTCCGGTAGCCCTTCATCAACTTGTAAGATTTGAGTTGTTGTAACATCGACATCGCCTCATCATGACTCAGCGGTGCCAAACCAGATGCCACATCTTTGAGTACCTCCACATAAATTCCGCCCAGACCGCACAATACAACATGTCCGAAATTCTTTTCGTAAGTGGCTCCAAGGAAGAGCTCGGTTCCTGAAGCCATCTGCGCAATAAGCACTCCTTCAACCCCCTCTATTTCATTCAGGTGGTGAAATTCTTTCCGCACTTCTTCCGCATTCCTGACGTTAAGCACAACACCTCCCACATCGGTTTTGTGAACAGGTCCAACTACTTTCATCACTACCGGAAACCCTATTTTCATAGCGGCCAGCACGGCTTCCTTCTCATTCTTGGCCACAATTTCTTCTACCCGCGGAATTCCTGCAGCATCAAACAACCGGTGAATAATTTCAGGAGGCTGATAACCGTTTTTGGACTCGTTCAGAATTCTTCCGATGGCATCTATATTTATACCTTTCACATAAATCTCGTCCGAAGCCGGTTCTGGCGTTTGAATCACTTTGGTAAGCGCCTTTCCAAGCAAAACTTCGTCGGGGAAATTCACATTTCCGTGCGACAGAAAATAGGCAACATCTTCTTTTACATTTATAATGGACGGCAAAATCGGGTAAACCGGTTTTTTACACGTCTGCATTTTTTTATCGAGCACTTTGTACACATCGCGAATGGGAAAAAGACCGGGACTGCCAAAAATTACCGCCATCCCGTCCACATCGAAATCATTCTCGCAGGCATCCACAATTTCACTCAACTGCTCTGCGGTTCCGGTAGCGAGGAAGTCGATGGGATTTTCGACGGAAGATCCGGGGAAAAGTTTTTCTTTGAGTGCTTCCTTTTCGGGGGAATCGTCAATCCGCGGAATCTGCAGACCGCCATCTTCCAGCGCATCGGTGAGCATCACGCCCGGACCGCCGGCATGGGTGATAATCGCCAGCTTCTCCCCTTTCAGCTCCTTGCACATAAACACATTGGCCACGGTTGTCAGCTCTTCGCGTCCGTAACAGCGAACAATTCCGGCTTTGCGGAAAAGCGCTTCCACAGCGGCATCCGAACTGGTGAGCGCCCCGGTGTGCGACGAAGCGGCGCGGCTGCCTGCCTGCGAACTTCCTGCTTTTATGGCCGCGATTTTACACCCCTTTTTAATCAGCGAAGAGGCATGATAAAGAAGTTTATCGGGGTTGTCAATGTTTTCGATGTAAAGCAGCTTCACCCGCGAACTGGCATCTTCATCGAAAGTTTCATCGAGGTAAGCCAGCACATCTTCCACACCCGTTTGTGCGCTGTTGCCTACCGAAAACACATTGGCAAAACGCAGGCCTTTGGGAATTCCGGATTCCATGATAAACACCGCGGTTGCGCCCGAGCCCGAAATAAAATCGCAACCTTCGGGTGTCAGTTTCGGAACTGGCGTGGTAAACACACTGGCATGATGCGGAGTCATTACCCCAATGCAGTTGGGACCAATTAAGCACGCATTGTGCCGGTTCACTACATCCACGATCTGCTGCTCCTGCTTTTTGCCTTCCTTACTAATTTCTCCAAACCCGGCTGAAATAATGATAAAGGCCTTTGTTGATTTTTTTTCAGCCAAAACTTTTACCATATCGAGGCAAAACTGCGCGGGAATAGCAAGAATAGCCAAATCGACTTGTGGCAAATCATCTGCCTGCCTGTAGGACTTCATTCCCTGAATTTCCGGATCTTTTGGATTTACCAGGTATAATTTTCCGGGAAAAGAATGCTCGAGCAGGTTCTTCACGATTTTACCTCCCGGTTTCGAAATATTATTGGAAGCGCCTATAACGGCAATACTGTCAGGACGAAGTAACTTTTCGTTTATCATGAATGCAATTTTATTTCCTGTAAAATTAGACAATTCTGAAACAACCATTCCTGATATTTTTCAACCCAACTTTATAATTCTTTCATTGAATTGGCTATTTTTAGCCAAACTTCAATAATGAGTGAAAGCAAAGAACAAAAAATAGCGGTTTTAATACCCCTCACATCTTCTGATAAAACACTCATTTTAAACGGGATAAAAATTGCAGCGATTTTCCAAAAAGAACTTTGCCTGGTTTTTCATTGCAAAAAAAGAGACTCGAAAAAGCGTGCGATTTTCAAACAAAAATCAGATGAATATCTGGCTACTGTAAAAAAAGAAATACCGTCGCTAAAATCATCGAAGTTGATTATTACCGGCTCGGTTGCAGAAATTCCTGAATTGCTTGCCGACGATTTTGAAACCATCATGCTGGTTGCTGATGCCAAAAATTACAGCCATTTAGCAAAGGCAGTAACAGAAAGTCCTGTTCCTTTTCTGTTTGTTGACACGGAGAATAGTCCATCTGATTTCAAAAAAATAGTTCAGCCGCTTGATTTGAGAAAAGAGAACACTGACAGTTCGTTATGGTGTTCGTGGTTTGGCCGTTTTAACGGCTCCGAAATTATTTCGGTGGCTGCAAACGATAAAGACAAAAATGATATGAAACAGGTTGCTCAAAATGTATTATTGGCCAAAAAACTATTCAGCAAGTTTAGTATTACACATAAAATTTATAAAGGCCGTAAATCAAGCCTGGGTAATTCTTTTGAAGCGTTGGAACTGGCAAAATCATCGGGCAGCGATCTGTTTGTTGTTTTGGGCAGTTCGGTAATTACGCCACTCGATAAGCTCATCGGGCTGCCCGAAAAAAAAATCATCAGGCAAGCCCGGGGCCTTCCGGTGCTTTTGGTGAACCCCAGGCGCGAAAACTATATATTATGCGACTAACAGAAAGTCAATCAATAGCGATTTTTCAATGATTCTTATAAAATATTTCAGCTAACAAAACCGACTTATTTTTTAATTTTGTACCATACAACAGAATTGTCTGAAAAAATAATTCATGAGCACGACAAATAACCCGGCCAACCCAAAAGCCTGGTATGTAGTATATACCCGCTCGCGGGCAGAAAAAAAAGTGTATGCTGAACTAACAGCACAAAATATTGAGTGTTTTTTACCCTTACAGAAAAAACTGCGCCGGTGGAGAGACCGTAAAAAATGGGTTGAAATACCTGTAATAACAAGTTATTGTTTTGTGCACATTACCCGAAAAGAATATGACCGCGTATTGCAAACCGACAATGTGGTTTGCTTTATAACTTTTGAAGGGAAGGCAGCAATTGTTCCCGACCAACAAATGGATGCACTGAAAAAAATGATGAAACAAACCGATTTTGAAGTATCGGTTACTCCGGATAACTTTAAGCCCGGGAAAAAAGTTGAAATTATTGCCGGTCCGCTCGTTGGAGTGCAGGGAGAACTGGCAAAATTTAAAAGCAAAAACAGGTTCATCATCCGAATTGAACAAATTGATACCGTTTTTTCAGTTGAAGTGCCGGCAGAAAAAATTACTTCACTGCCCTAAGAGAACTTTGGCTACTTTTGAAAGTCATTTAAACAGAAAAATTAATTCAATTCACCTGTTTTACATTATTTAAAAAATTATTTTTGCCTTTTGTTTGTGAAACAGTTTTTTAATATTTATTGATAGAAACCAATTGCCAAAAAAATTATAATATTATGGAATCCCACTCAAGAAAAATACTTCTTTTGTTCTTGTCAGTATTTTTTGCAATTAGCTCCATTGCCCAGGATATTCGTTCGGTTGATCCAAAAACATTGCCCGAATCGGATGTAAAAAGAGTTGAGGAAGCCATCAGAGAGGCCGGACTTTCGCCAACAGAAGCGGCCAACATGGCCCGCCAGCGTGGAGCTTCGGAGCAACAAATCAGAGATATGCAGCAGCGACTGATGCAACAAAGCTCATCCGGTGACCAACTCACTTCAGAAACTTCAGAAGGTGAAGAAGAAACAACTGATTCAGAAGCAGGTTCAGAAACAGGGGAACTAACACAACGTCAGGCACCCCAGGAATCTTCCAGCCCAATTTTCGGATCATATCTCTTTAACAGTACCAACCTTACCTTCGAACCCAGTCTGAACATTCAAACCCCAAAAAATTATGAAATAGGAATTGGCGACCAGATAATTATCAACATTTGGGGAAATTCTCAAAATAATTATCAGCTAACGGTTAATACCAACGGGCAGATTATGATACCGGACGTAGGACCGGTTTATATTGCCGGAATGACATTTAAAAATGCCGAAACCAAAATAAAACAGCGGCTTACCGAAATTTATGCCGACATGGGCAGTGACAACCCGCAAACATTTGCACAGGTGAACATGGGCCGACTTCGCTCCATAAAAGTAAACCTGGTGGGTGAAGTTACTGCCCCCGGAACTTACACATTACCCGTTACAGCTACTGCGTTTAATGCTCTATATTTATCAGGAGGGCCTAACAACATCGGTTCGTTCAGGAAAATAAATATAATCAGGGATGAAAAAGTTTTCAAAACCATTGATATCTATAAATTCCTGATAGATGCGGATATATCTGAAAACATCCGGCTGAAAGACGAAGACATTATTTTTATTCCCCCTGCTGAAAAAAAGGTTACCATTTCGGGTGAATTTAAACGAAATGGAATTTTTGAAATGAAAGAGGGTGAAAACCTGAAAGATGTTGTCCGGTTTGCAGGCGGTTTTACTGATGATGCCTACTGGTCTGATTTGAAAATTTACAGAAAAACACTTGATGGCAGGGTTATAGTTGATGTCCCCTTTGTTGAAATGCAAAATACCCCATTACACGACGGAGACAGGGTAACAAACGGAGAAGTTTATGAGTTGTTTAAAAACAGGGTTACCATTACCGGAGCTGTTTTTCGCCCCGGAGAGTACGAATGGAAAAAAAACATGACCCTGAAAGACCTAATATATAAGGCCGACAGCCTGAAAGGGAATGCTTTTTTAAACCGCGCAATAATCACCCGCCTGAACAGTGACTCTACCCGCAGGACTCTCTCATTTGATTTGAATTCTATTCTCAGCGGAGAAAATACGATATTGCTTAACCCTGAAGATTCCATTCAGATAAAATCGCTTTTGGATTTGAAACAAACCCCATACATTAGTGTAACTGGCGAAGTGTTGGAACCTGGTGATTTTCATTTTGCTGAAAGCACAACCCTTGCCGATGCAATTTTCATGGCCGGAGGATTCACAGAGGCAGCCGACAGTTCATACATTGAAGTTGCCCGAAGGCTTTCGTACGAAGAGGCAGCAGAACTGACGGAAGAGATGGTGCATATTTTTACTTTTGACCTGTCACGCGATTTGAAAAATAACGAGGGGGATGCCAACTTCACGTTAAAACCTTTCGATCAGGTTTCAGTAAGGCGCGCACCTTCGTTCCTCGAAAATGCATCTGCTATGGTAAGAGGAGAAGTTAAATACGAAGGCAATTTTGCAATACAACATAAAAACCAGCGCATTTCCGACTTGATTGATATGGCTGGTGGATTAACGCCCCAATCATTTTTAGAGGGCGCTACTTTTTCGCGCGTTACTGAAGAGTTAGGAAGTGAATTCATCGCTATTGACCTCCAAAATATCCTCGACAATCCCGGAGGTCCTCAGGACTTGCTACTACGCGACGGTGATATTCTCGATATTCCCGAAGAAATGCAAACCGTGAAAATTACAGGCAATGTTCAAAACCCGTTTTCAGTTACCTACGAAGAAGGCAAATCACTAAAATATTATATCGACAGATGCGGCGGTTTTTCAACCGATGCACTGAAAAGAAAAGTATATGTGCGTTATCCCAACGGGGCAACTTCATCAACCAAAAGTTTTATCGTGAAAAACTATCCCGAAGTACTGCCCGGCAGCCAGATTGTTGTCCCGGCAAAACCTGAGCGTGAGGGGGTTTCAACTTCAACGTGGCTGTCAATTGCCAGTACATTCTCCTCCATAGCCGTTGCCATTGCAGCCGTGTTACGATAATATTTTTGAAATTTCGAATTTGAATTACCTGTAAAATGAACGAAGAAAATAAAAATACGCCGGTTGCCGAAGAGGATGAAATTGATTTGATTGCCCTGGCAAAAACCATATGGGAGCACCGAAAATTCATTATTAAAACAGTTATTGTTTTTGCTGTTATCGGCGTGATTGTGGCACTGGTTTCCCCGCCTCAATATACCGCATCTACCAAAATGGTCCCACAGAGTACAGGAGGAAGCTCAAGAACAGGCGGACTCTCCTCCCTCGCTTCCATGGCAGGTATAAACCTGAACATGAACCAGAGCACCACTGAACTGCTGCCGCAAACTTACCCGCAGATTCTGCAAAGTGTACCTTTTCAGCTTGAACTCATGCAAAGCAAATTCATCTTTTCGGATGTTGAGGAACCGGTTACCCTTTTCGAGTATTACACCGAATACAGCAAACCCGGAGTTCTTTCCCTGGTAAAAAAATATACCATAGGATTACCGGGTGTTATCAGCAAAGCCATAAAAGGTGATGAAGAGGAAACTTCAGCAGTTGAAACTCAAGATGGAAATACGATCCGGCTTACAACAGAACAAGAAGAAGTCCGCAAAATTATTTCAGATAACATTTCACTCGAAATAAACGATAAAGATGGTTATATTCAGTTAAGTTCCAGTTTTCATGAAGCCGAACTTTCGGCTGAGGTCGCCCAAAAAGCACAGGAATTGCTACAGGAATACATCACCGATTTCAAAATTGAAAAGGCATCGGAACAATTGGATTTTATTGAAGAACGGTACCAGGAAAAGAAAAAAGAATTTCAGGAAGCACAGGCCGCCCTTGCAGCTTTCCGCGACCGCAACAAAAACGTTACCAGCGCCATGGCCCTTACCGAGCAGGAAAGGCTCCAAAACGAATACCAACTGGCTTTTGAGGTTTACTCAAACCTGGCCCAGCAACTCGAACAGGCACGTATTAAAGTTAAAGAAGACACACCTGTATTTTCGGTAATACAGCCTGTTACTGTTCCACAGGAACGCACCAAACCCAAACGAAAAATTATTTTGATTATCTGGATTTTCCTGGGCGGTATTGTTGCCATTGGGTGGGTTTTTGCCAGCCAATACATTGAAACTGCCAAAGAGCACTGGAAAGAAATTGACACGGGCAAAAAAGGCAACAACAATTCACTAACTGAAAATTCAGAATCCTGATACTACGAAAAGGTGGCTTCCGTTCTCCATTCTTCGGGATTATTTTTAATTTTGAAGATGACAATAATAAAGAAGTTTAAAGGAAGGAGCCATTTGTGAAACGTTTATTGTTCATACTATTCACCATCACTATTTACAATGTATCAGCCCAGGAAACGCTGATGCCGTTGCTTCCTGAACAGGATTCACTGCAAATGGAAACCGAACGGCAGTTGATGTACCGGAATTTACTCCAGGGTAATACGCCCACGGGAGAATTGATGGAATTTCAAAAACTGCCGGAGTTTGATTTCGAACAGGAGCTGACCAACCGCTGGAACTACAATCTATCTGAATTTTCATTTTACCAGGGGAACTTCTTCGGACCAGGTTTTGGAGGAATTTCGTCCTCACCATTTTTACGCAATGCAACTATATTTAGCGAAGGCAGCTATCAGGCTGGGAAAAACTTCAGACTGGGAGGTTACAGTTTTGGAGGAAATTCGGTCATTTCAGCCCCCTTCCCCAGCCAGGGACTGAACAATTTTGACACCCGCGGCTCAACGCTTTTCATGCAATACAACGTTTCCAAAAACTTTAAAATTGAAACCAAAATAAGTGTTTCGCAGGGACCGCAAAATGATTTCAGATAAGTAAATACTCACATCAAATGCCCTGAAATTTGAACTTAAAATCTAAAAAATAAAACATGCTCACGGTATATAAAGCATCCGCCGGTTCCGGCAAAACATTTCAGCTGGTAGCCGAATACCTCAAACTGCTGTTGAAAAATCCGTTCAACTACAAACACATCCTTGCGGTTACATTCACCAACAAAGCCACCAACGAAATGAAAAGCCGCATACTTGGGCAACTCAATGTGCTGGCCGGCAACCAACCTACTGATTATACCACTATACTGGAAAATGAAACTTCACTCTCTGAAGAAGTTATCCGCCAACGCGCACGGCAGGTGCTGAAAAATATCCTTCACGATTACAACCGGTTTTCAGTAAGCACCATCGACTCATTTACCCAGCGGATAATTAAAGCTTTTAACCGCGAAATGGGCATTTCGCCCCAGGTTACCCTTGAACTTGACGATGATTTGTTACTGGAAGAAGCAACGGACCGGCTACTTGAAAAAATTGACAGCGACAGGCAACTGCGAAAATGGCTGGTAAGTTTCAGCGAAGAAAAAATTACCGATAACAAAAGCCAGCAAATTGAAGATGACATAAAAAACCTGGGAAAAGAACTGTTTAAAGAAAAGTTCCAGTTGTTTTTCCCGGAAAAGGAAAATTCTGTTTACACCCGCGAAAACCTGAAGGAATTCAGAAGCGAGCTGAATAAAATAATCATCTCGTACGAATCGGAATTAAAACAAAAAGGTGCTGAATGCGTCAGGCAAATGGAAAACGCCGGCCTTGAACCCGATGATTTTTCAGGGAAGAGTCGAAGTATTGGAAATTTTTTCCTGAAACTGGCTGCCGGGGAACTACCCAATTTCACCAAAACAATTGAGGACCATGCAGAGGAAATTGAAAAATGGTACACCGCCAAAAGCCCGAAAAAAGAACTGGTTCGGCACGTAGTTGAAACCACTCTCCAGCCACTTTTACAGGAAATTATTGCATTCAAAAACAATAACGAAATCCGCTATTTTTCTGCTATTGAAGCAAACAAACAGCTCCGGATGCTCGGAATCCTGACCGACCTGAAAGAAGTAATCAGGGAGCTGTTGCACGAAAAAGGAGTACTACAACTTTCCGACTCCAACTTGCTTTTAAGCAAAATTATTGGCGAAAGCGATTCGCCATTCATTTACGAGAAAATCGGGAACCAGTTCAGTCATTTTATGCTCGATGAATTTCAGGACACCTCGGCGTTGCAATGGAATAATTTTAAACCGCTGGTGGCCAATTCACTTTCTGAGGGGAACACCAACCTGCTGGTGGGCGATGTAAAACAGTCGATTTACCGGTGGCGAAACAGCGACTGGAACATCCTTGACGAACAAATCAACACCGATTTTCCACATTTTCAACCCGAAGAAAAGCCACTCAAAAAAAACTGGCGCAGCCGGCAAAACATCATCAATTTTAATAATGCCGCAATTGGCCAGCTGAAACAAACATTCGAAAACTACCTGCTCACTGATATTAATAATGAAAAATTCAAAAACAAGTTTTCATCCATTTACGAGCATTTTGTCCAGCAGCCCGGTAAAACCGAAACGAACCCCACCGGACTGGCACAAATTAATTTTCTTGAAAAAGATGATTTTGAGAAACAATCGGCCGAATTGCTAATTGAGCAGGTAAAACAACTGCAGGATAATGGGCTGCGGGCAGCTGATACGGCAATCCTCATCCGGACAAACAAGGAAGGAACAAAAATTATTGAAACCTTTGTTGAAGCTGCCCAAAAACAGGAAAATACCGGTTACAATCTTTCGGTCATTTCAAATGAATCGCTTTTCCTGTTCGCTTCCAAAGGCGTTAATTTCATCATTTTTATTATTGAATTGCTGGTTGACCCCGACAATAAAATTGTAAAAGCAGCCCTGCTAAACTTATGGCTCTCCTGGCTGAAACCGGAATTGGAATCCAATGGCCAACAAACAATTCCCGGTATCCGGGAAGAAAAATGGCAACTCGATACTGATTTCGAACAAGTTTTTGAAAAAGAGCTACAGCCTGCAATTGAGCGAGTAAAATCGAAAGTTTTGCTGGCTTCACTCGATGAGTCGGTAATGGAAATTGCTTCCCTCTTTGGCCTTTTTCAAATGAAATCGGAGCTCCCATTTCTGCAGGCCTTTATCGACCAAACAGCAGACATTAAGATTTCAATTTCAAACGACCTCTCCAACCTGCTGCACTGGTGGAACGAAACCGGCTACAAAAGCCCGGTGAGCGTGAATGAAGATGTAGATGCCATCAGGTTGCTGACGGTTCACAAAGCAAAAGGACTGGAGTTTGAAGCTGTTCTGCTGCCCAATTTTAACTGGTACAGCTCATGGAAAGGAAACCAGGCGCCCATTTTATGGTGCACCCCTGAAACAGGGCCCTTCAACCGTTTTCCGTTGCTTCCGGTAAAGGCTACACAGACTTTGGAAAAAACAATTTTCAGCAACGATTATTACGAGGAAAAACTAAACGCTTATATTGACACGCTGAATTTGGTTTATGTGGCATTCACACGGGCCAAATCAGTTTTAATGGTGAACGCAGAACACCCCGATGAGAAAAACAATTCAAAAGGCCCGGGAAAATCAATCAACCATCTTTTAAAATTCGCTTTGGAGCAACTGGAAGACACCTCGTTTGCAGATTGCTGGAAAGCAGAAAATACCCAATTCAGTTATGGGGACCTTCCGGTTTTTGCTGCAAAACAAGCCTCCTCCGACTCAGAATGGATCGCAAAATATCACTTTAACAATTTTGGCGAAAGAATAAAACTGAGGCTGAACAGCGAAGATTTTCTGATACCGGGCGAGCTCCATCAATCAGTAAAAAACACCGGAAAACTGGTGCACGAAATCCTTTCAGGTATTGAAACATTTGATGATATTGATGCAGCTTGCCAAAAAGCTCAAAACGAAGGAAAAATTAATGACGAGGAAGCAGCCGAAATAAAAAAGAAACTGACAGAAAGCATTCAAAATTCACAAACAATTCACTGGTTTAACGGGAGTTACAAAGTACTAAACGAGCGGGAAATTATCTCATCAGGACAGCTGTACCGCCCGGATCGCATCATGATTTCTGGAGAAAATGCAGTGGTTGTAGATTACAAATGGGGCGAAAAAATTCCCGGAAAATATAACAAACAGGTGAGCCGCTACGTCCAACTGCTCCGTGATTCCGGCTTCAAACAAGTGGAAGGATTTTTATGGTATATCAATCAGGACGAAGTGGAAAAAGTGTGTGAGATATGATTGCTAACAAGGAAAAAAACTATTTTTGCAGAAAATTTTAAAACATGATTCAACGAATTCAAACTGTATATTTACTGGTTGCCGGCTTGCTAACCGCTACCCTTTTCAAACTCGATTTTGCTGAAATACTTGTAAATGATGAGCTGCATATTTTTAATGCAAAAGGAATTTTTAATGGTGAGAATATAATTTTCGACGGCCTGCCGGTAATGGTTTTTATCGGCCTGATTACACTGCTGCATTTTGTGGCAATTTTCATGTACAAAAAACGCATCCGGCAAATTCGGATGGTCGTTTTTACCATCATTTTGTTACTCGGTCTTTTTGGATTATTTTTCTATTTTACTTATGCTGCTTTCAGCAATGCGCAAGTGGCTTATAAAGTGCCCATGGCATTTCCACTGGTTGCCATCATTCTCGATTATCTGGCCATTCGTGGTATCGGGAAAGATGAAGCACTAATCAGAAGCCTGAACAGGATTCGGTAAAACGCTGCTATGAAAGCAATGATTTTTGCTGCTGGCCTCGGATCCAGGCTAAAAGAAGAAACCCAAAACAAACCCAAAGCATTGGTTGAAATCCGAGGAAAAACATTATTGCAACATGCCATTGAAAAATTAAAAAAGGAAGGCATTTCAGAAATCGTGGTGAATGTGCACCATTTCGCTGATTTGACGATAAATTTTATTGAAAGCAAGGATTTCGGCCTGCCAGTAACAATTTCCGACGAAACCCTTGAATTGCTTGAAACAGGAGGCGGTCTGAAAAAAGCAGCTCCCCTTTTAACCGGAATTGAACCGGTTCTCCTCTACAATGTAGATATCCTGACCAACCTTAATATTCGGGCGGTGACGGAAGAACATAAAAAGTCAGGTGCATTGGCAACACTGGTTGTCAGAAAACGAAAAACACAGCGCTACTTTAAATTCGACCAAAACCAGCGACTGGTGGGATGGATCAATAAAAAAACCGGGGAAACCAAAATTTCGTTACCTGGAAATTTTGAAGACGCAAGTGAAATGGCATTCAGTGGAATTCATGTTATCAGTCCTGAAATTTTCAATTACTTTCCCCGCCAGCAGCGTTTTTCAATTACCGACTGGTACCTCCAGCTGGCAAAAAATCACATCATAAAAGGCTTTTTCGACGTGTCAGATTTTTGGATGGATGTGGGCAAGCCTGAACAGTTGGCCGAAGCGAGAAAAATATTCCATAACTCGAAGTAAAGAATTTTTCTCCATCAAAAACATTATTGGAAAAGTTGACAACCGCATAAAAAAGAAAAGAGCAGGCCGTAATAAGCCTGCTCTTTTGTGCATTAATTCTTCTTGGTTATTTAATCAACTCAACACTTCTTCTCACGAATTTATCTAAATCGGCACCTTTGAGCATGTTGTTGGCCAACAGCGCCAAATCAACCATTTGTTTGGCCAGCTTGTTTTTCTTACCAAAATCGGCAAGTTTGCTGCGCTTTTCTTCTTCGAGTTTGGCCAACTCGTTGTTTACGCTCTCCAGTTTTTCTTTATCAGCTTGCGAAACTTCCTCCTCTTTTTTGCCCTCTTTGGCTTTCTCCAGTTTTTCAGCCTCTGCTTTTTTAGCTGCAATGTCGGCATTCATTTTTTCAAGCTGCGTGCTCAGCTTTTTGTCTTTCGCTTCAATAACTTTTTTCACGAGCGGATGCGCCGTATTTACTACCAAATTCAGGCTGTCGGGCATATCACCGTAAAAATTCATTCCTCCCTGGGCGGCGCTCATGTCTTTCATGCGGCGCATAAACTCGCTGCGGGTAATCACCATCGGACTGGCATTTTCGCCCAAATCTTTGAAATCAACAATAAAAGTATGATCATTCTTCTCAGGAACAACAGCCTGGAAAACCGGTGAAAGCTCCTGCTTTTCTTCCCACGAAAGTTCTTCTTTTTCCGAATCTTCCTTTTTAATCAGGTTTTCAGCCACGTCGGCATCAACACGCACAAAACTGGTGTCGGTTTGTTTCTGTTCGAACCGGTTAATCAGGTGCGGAGCCAGCACATCGTCCAGAATCAGCACATCGTAACCTTTAGCGCGGGCATCTTCCACAAAAGTATATTGTTCCTCCTGGTTGGTGGTGTAAAGGTGTACCACTTTTTTATCCTTGTCGGTCTGACTTTCTTTGATCAGTTTTTCATATTCCTCAAAAGTGAAATATTTCCCCTCGGTATTTTTAAACAGGAAGAATTTCATGGCACGGTCGTAAAACTTATCGTCAGTCAACATTCCGTATTCGATGAATATTTTTAGATCGTCCCATTTTTTCTCGAAATCTTCACGGCTCTCCTTGAAAATCTCACTTAGCCGGTCGGCCACTTTTTTGGTAATATGGTTGCTGATTTTCTTCACATTCGAATCGCTCTGCAGGTACGAACGCGAAACATTCAGCGGAATATCGGGCGAATCGAGCACACCGTGCAGCAGTGTCAGGAACTCAGGCACAATGCCCTCAACCGAATCGGTCACAAAAACCTGGTTGGAATAAAGCTGAATTTTATTTTTCTGAACCTCAAAATTGTTTTTAATTTTCGGGAAATAAAGAATACCAGTGAGGTTGAACGGATAATCCACATTCAAATGAATATGGAACAGTGGATCATCGGCCATTGGGTACAACCGGCGATAAAAATTATTGTAATCTTCATCTTTCAGGTCAGCCGGCATTTTGGTCCACGCAGGCTCGGTGTCGTTGATCTGATTTTCCTTGTCGGTTTCAACCTCTTTGCCGTCTTTCCACTCTTTCTGTTTTCCGAAAACTACCGGAACCGGCAGAAATTTACAGTACTTATCGAGGATTTCGTTGATTTTATTTTCGTCGAGAAACTCTTCCGAATCCTCGTTGATGTGCATCACGATATCGGTACCCACCTCTTCTTTTTCAACTTCATCCAAAGTGAATTCCGGTGCTCCCTGGCATGTCCATTTTACCGCTTTCGAACCTTCTTTATACGATTTGGTAATGATGTCCACCTCTTTCGAAACCATAAACGAACTGTAGAAACCGAGTCCGAAATGGCCGATAATAGCGTTGGCATCATCTTTATATTTTTCCAAAAAATCGTTGGCACCCGAAAAGGCAATCTCGTTGATGTACTTCTCGATTTCCTCGGCAGTCATCCCTATACCGTTGTCGGAAACCGTGATGGTTTTCGCCTTTTTATCGAGTTTAACCCGAACTTTCAAATCGGTTACATCACCTTTGTATTCATCTTTTGAAGCCAGTGTTTTTAATTTCTGTGTTGCGTCCACCGCATTCGAAACAATTTCCCGTAAAAAGATATCATGATCAGAGTAGAGAAATTTTTTGATAATGGGGAACAGATTTTCACTGGTTACGCCAATTTTTCCTGTTTGCATATTTTTTTGATTTAAATATTACTTTTTGAATTGTTTGCCCCCTGAAATCAAACCGTATGCCAACAGGTTTTTATGACGAAATGTCATAACGTTTAGTATGCACAAGAATCACTTTATTTCCAATATCCGTACATTTTGTATAAATTTGAAAAATGTAAATTTAATGAATATGGAACTGTTATTAAAAGGTAACAAAAAACAATTAAGAGTATTCACCCATTTGGCTAAAATGCTAAACATCCAGCATTATCCTATTACTGAAGAAATGGAAGAAATAGCCTTTGCTAAATCAATTGAAGATGGCGATCAATCTATTCTTGATGAAAAAGAAGCTAAAGAATTTGAAAATTGGCTTAAAAAATGAAAATTGTTTATTCAAAACAATTTACTAAAGATGTAAAAAAGTATCCTGAATTAAAAAATAAAGTTTTTAAGGTTATTGAAACATTCAGGCAAACCAATTCTCTGTCAGAATTAAGAAATATTAAGAAACTTCAAAGTTCAGGTAATTTTTTTCGTGTTAAAATCGGTAATTTTCGCCTGGGCTTCTCATACTCAGAAAACACAATTATTTTCAAAAGATTTCTTCACAGAAAAGATATGTATAAGTATTTTCCATAGTTCAGTTTTATTATAATTCATACTAACCATGACATATCTTCTATAACAAATTCATTAAAGCCATTTATTTTGCAGAGCATATTATACACCTTGTATTAGTTCAATGGAAAAGCATTTCAAAAAATTCAGGGAAAACATTGTGGGAATCAACCAGGAATTTGAGTCTCCCTTCGGAAAGCAAAAAATTGTTTATGCCGACTGGATTGCCAGCGGCCGGTTATATCAGCCAATTGAGGACAAAATAAACCACGCGTTAGGCCCGTTTGTGGGCAACACGCACACCGAAACCAGCGAAACCGGTTTGCTGATGACTTACGCTTATCACCGTTCGCACGAAATCATAAAAAACCATGTAAATGCCGGCCCTGAAGATGTTCTCATCACTGCTGGTTTTGGAATGACTTCTGTAATCAACAAATTTCAGCGAATACTTGGGCTGAAATACTGTGGAAAACTTTCACACAAGAAATGCCTGGAAGATCGCGAGCGCCCGGTGATTTTCATCACGCACATGGAACATCATTCCAACCAAACGAGCTGGTACGAAACCAATGCCGAAGTGGTGATAATTGAACCCGGCGACGAAATGATTGTCAATCCTGAAAATTTGAGAAAGGCATTGGAAAAATACAAAGACAAACCCTTTAAAATTGGTTCGTTCACCGCCTGTTCAAATGTAACCGGCGTACGAACTCCCTACAAAGAACTGGCGCGCATCATGCACGAATTTGGCGGCGTTTGTTTTATTGATTTTGCCGCTTCGGTACCCTACGATAAAATTGACATGCACCCGACAGATCCGAAAGAAAAACTGGATGCTGTACTTTTTTCACCACACGAATTTTTGGGTGGACCTGGCGCTTCGGGCGTGCTGGTTTTCGACCGCTCAATGTATAAAAACCGGGTGCCCGACAACCCGGGAGGCGGCACGGTTGACTGGACCAACCCCTGGGGAAAATACAAATATGTGGACGACATCGAGGCCCGCGAAGATGGCGGAACTCCCGGTTTCATGCAATCAGGGCGGCGCTGGCTTTTGAACTGAAAGACATCGTAAAAAACATTGGAGAATACGAAAAGCAGTACGACTACGACAACCACAAAAACATTTTCTGGCACAAAAAAGATAAAGGCAGGGAAAATGTGACGCGGGATTGGTTTACATTAGAATAAAAAAAATGAAAAATGCATCATGAATAAATACAAAACCGGTTTGGTACTCAGTGGCGGAGGCACACGCGGATTTGCCCATTTGGGAGTGATTGCGGCGCTTTACGAAAAAGACATTTACCCTGAAGTGATTTCAGGAACAAGTGCAGGGGCAATTGTGGGTGCTTTTATTGCCGGACAAAAATCGCCCGAAGAGGTCATGAAGATTTTCAAAAAAGGCTGGTTTTTTCAATACACCAAACTCAATTTGCCAGTGAACGGCCTGCTGAAATTAGACGGGTTGCGAGAAATTATTGAAGAGAAAGTTGAATATAAAAACATTGAAGACCTGCCGGTTCCGTTTTATGTGGCTGTGGCCAACATGAACAAAGGAGCTGTTGAATACAAAAACAGCGGTCCCCTCGGCAAAACAGTGCTTGCTTCATCATCCATTCCTGTGCTTTTTGCCCCGGTTGAAATTAACGGACAATA
Source organism: Tangfeifania sp. (assembly GCF_055108615.1). NCBI lineage: Bacteria > Pseudomonadati > Bacteroidota > Bacteroidia > Marinilabiliales > Prolixibacteraceae > Tangfeifania > Tangfeifania sp. The sequence goes on from NZ_JBSQIC010000026.1 coordinate 16,988, forward strand.
TTATGTTGATGGCGGTTTAATGGATAATATCCCTATCGAACCCATCAAAAACGATTGCGAACAAATTATTGTTGTCAACATTGCCCCGCTCAATCCGCGTCAAAAATTCAAAAACCTGATACAAATTGCGTCGCGCACATTTTACATGAGCGTGAATGCCAACATGAACCTGGTTCAGAAATATGCATCGGTTTTTATTGAGCCCGAAGGAATCGATCAGTACGATATTTTAAGCCGCTCACATGCCGATGAATTATTTGAGCTTGGCTATAACTCGGTAAAGAGCCGGGAACTTCCTTTTTAACGCGGGTTCATGAATTCAATAATCTCCCGATTATCAGACAATTTTTCGCTCATGAATATCTCAACTCCTAAAGCGGAAAGATATTCAGTTAAATCAGGATAATCGTAATGTAGCAGACTCCCGGGGGCAACCACGAAGGCTTCTTCCGGATTATAAAATTCATCGTTGAAAAGCTCAAAAGCTGAATTGGGAAAATTCAAAAAAACTACTTTCCTGAATGATTGTTTCACTGTGGCAAAATGCAAAAAAGCAGAAGTCGCGAGCCCTTGCACCACTGCTATTTTTTCTTTTCTCGCAAATTCCTCTTCAGCTTGAATAAACTGATGAACCAAATCGATAGCCCCGGCCTGAATTCCCGGAATACTTTTCCCGGCCAGGTTGGATCCGAATGTATAATTGAACGGAATCCCCTGGATAACACCATCACCGGAAAACTCAGGATCGTTAAGTTCACCAGTACCCGGGAGGTCAGCGCAAACCACGGTGTGCCCATTCTGAACGAACTCTGCAAGCAGCGGTTCCTCAAGCACTCGCTCTTTCCCTTCGGGATGGAACCAAACAACCAGTTTTCCTGAATTATCGTTCTCATTGCTGAAAACGTAAACCGGAAGTGCATAATCTTCCCTGTTATTTTTAGTTGATTCGTGAACACCCAAGTCTTCCACCATTTGAATGTTCTCGGGTTTTCCAAATGCAGCGTATGATTTTTGCACTTCGGCAAAGGTTTCGCGCGCTCCCTGGATGCTGAAAAAATCGTGTGTCGTGGTAATCATCAGTGTGGGTTTTGGTGCCCGGATATGCAGGTAATCGGCATGGTCGAAACCTTTAGCAATGGCATTGTACGGGTTTTGCTCGGCATCCTGCGGGTCAATGGATTGCAGCAGCCGTTTAAAGCTGGTAATGTAACATTCGGGCGCTGCGGCATAAATGCGTTCGTCGCAGGCAGCAATTTGCGCGGTTTGGGTCCCGCCGCCAGAGCGGCCGGTCATGCCAATGCGGTTCATGTCCACCTCGGGACGGGTTTCCAAATAATCAAGCACGCGAATGCCGTCCCAGATAAAATAATCAGTAAGCGAAGTGCCTGTGAGCAAGGGTTGCACTCCGGCGTAGGAGTGTTCTTTTGTTGAACCGCCCACCCTTGATTTTCCGGTTTCGGCACCAGGATATTGCAGGCGCTCTCCTTGTCCCAACGGATCGAATGCCAACACGATAAAACCTTTTTCAACCAAATTTAATATCACATGCTGATAGGTTTCACTTCGGAACCCCAGTTCGGTGTGACCGCATGCATAAATTACCGCCGGTGCCGGTTTTTGTCGCCTTTTGGGAAGGAAAAGGCCGGCAGTTACATAAAATCCGGGGTGCGATTCGAACAGTACTTTTTCCACGGTAAATGTTTCTCGCTCCAGAATTCCGGTGGTACGGGCGTTTAACGGCGTTTTCTCAAACTTTGCCAGCGGACCGCACAAGGTTGTTTTGATTTCTTTTTGGTACGTTTTCCAATCTACGACAGTGTGAATTTCCGAAACTTTCTCTGCACGTTCTTCAAGTAAATGAAATGCCTGGTTCGTAATTATCCGGTATAAAGCGCGGTGATTGTCTTGGTATGTTAGCCATTGCTGGTCGCCGCCCAGGTTTGCATTAAAAACTGAATGAGAGGATTCCTGCGATAATCCAGTTTGCAATAAAAAAAAAAGCGATAGAGTCAACAAAGTTGACATTCGGTTCATATTCATTTTTGTCTGCTATTAATATTGAAATTCAAAAAGTAATAAAGAAGGATTGTATTTCAATATTGAAGCTCAATATTTTATATCACTTTTCTATTTAACAACTAATTTTTGACGAATTCTTATAAAAATATCAAACTAAAAAATCATTTCTCTATAAGCTTTTTGAAGCAAAAAAGATTTTGCCAATGTAAAAACAATTAATACATTTGCACGCACGAAAAAACGGGGTAACCCGTGAGTTCATTTAGTTTAGGTGAGGTGGGTGAGTGGCTGAAACCACTGGTTTGCTAAACCAGCGTACGGGTAACACTGTACCGGGGGTTCGAATCCCCCCCTCACCGCTTTAAAAAATATATTCGGGGTATAGCACAGTCCGGTTAGTGTACCTGCTTTGGGAGCAGGGGGTCGCAGGTTCAAATCCTGCTACCCCGACAATAAAAAGGGTTAAGTTGTTTAAAATCAGCTTAATCCTTTTTTTGTTTTATGGATTTTTCCCGTATATTCCCCTTTTATGAAAAAGTTGTCAATAACGAAGTTGGCCAGCCTGTAAAAAAAAGGGAGCCGAACCCTTGTGAACGACTCCCCCAAAATAACATGAAAGTATTAATCACTTTCACTGAGCTCAAACCCTGCAGGTATTTTGGGAGACTTCCTGCCCCCGTGATATGACGCACCCGTTACAAACCCTGTTTTCTTTAACTGATAGTCTGGATCGTTTTCAAAGTAAAACGCCCGTATGAAGCCTGAAACGTCTGTTTGTAGTTCATCTCCGTTCATTTTTAAGCCCGGGAAATCACTTAATGAAACATCCCGGCCTGTTCTTTCCCTTCCAAAGGATTTAAACTTATTGATAGCGGCAACCATTGTTTCGATGTTTTTTAAAGCATCACGAAGCTCCGGTTCAGCAAATACAGTACATTTTTCCTTAATCATTTCCCGAGTTTTATCAGATAAATAAGGCCTGCCAGCATTGTCAAAGTCAATCCATGCAGTTGAAGAAAAAAGGTCTCCGGGTTTAAATTCAGGACTGGAAAAACTTTTCAGTAACCTGTTTGTTTTCTCCGGATCTTCGAGTTTTAGTTTAAACCGATTCTCCTGCTGCAAGTGTGCGCCCGGCCAGTAATCCGCATCAATTTTTTTGTTTGCCTCTGTTTGAAACATTTCATAAATCAAATTTGGCTGTGCCAACCAGCGCCTAAATAATTCACCTGTTAACACTGGCAAATTCCCGGCTGAGCGCCATTATTCACTCAAATATTCAGCCGTTTCAACTAAAATTTTCATCTCATTAATGGAACGTTCATGCAGCTCCCGGTCATAAAATAAAATTTCCTTTTTCTCTTTCGAGTTGTTCGATTTGCTTTCTGCTTTCATTGTAAATTTGTTTTTTTTGGTTATTAAAATGTAAAGTACTTTCATCAATCAAAACCTGTAAGTCCAAAAGATTTTCCCGAACTGCCGGGTCATCATATATTGTATAATTGCCCCTTTTTAGCCCCTCTCTTAAAGTATCACCCAGGTAGAACATTAGTGATGCTGTTTGGTGTTTTATGGCTTTCGTGTCCTCCGGTGTGCGTTCACCCGGTTGGCCTGCTGCCTGCTCAAGGTCTTTTCTTATTCCAAATGTTTCTATCATATTATTCTGTTTTATTTGCAGATTCAAAACATATAAACCGAAAATCCTTTGAGAGTTTTTCATTTAGATTTTTTATTATTTCGTTATCGTGTACATCAGGATCGAGCACGATAATGATATTATTTTTCAAATCAATATGATGCTTCGTCAAAAATTCCAATTCCTCTGCGGTGAAATTCTGTTTGTTTCTGTTGGCCAGCTTTCTGGCCGTCTCAATTTTTTTTTCTTTTCTGCATATTTTATAAAATTTGTCGTCTATTGCAAACGTTTTCTAACCTTTTTTATTTGCGCCCGCGTAATTGTTCCGAAATTCCTTTTTTATGTGTTGAAATAACAATTCTGAAAACTCCCTCTTAAGGGTGTTCATTTCGTTCAGTTTTAATACTGGTTATTCTCTTTTTTATGCGTTCGAATAACAATTCAGTTCAACCCTCTTTTTAAAGTGTCTAATTTGTCTAATAACTCACGCGCATAGAATGTCAGATAATTAGGTTGATTTTTCCCTTGCGCGCGTACAATGTAAAATAACTATTTTTAAAAGGTCAATTCGAAATAGTTTTTAGGCATTACATTGAGTATTCATAAATTCTTTTCTTGAAAATTTCATGGCTTAGCTTTAATAAGATTTTCTGTACGAATATTTTTCCTGAATGGGTTGAATCCTATCATCTTCCACCCATTTTATCAGTTCATCCTCAAATAAGTAAACCTTTTTACCCTTTAAATAGTGCGGAATTGTTTGGTTTCGTACCATTTTGTTGATACCATTAGTGGTTTGCTCCAGGATACGACAGGCATCTTCAATGCCGATACCCAATGAAAGACACGATTTATGATGAACATTAATGAACTACTTTTTTAGCCTGGAATCAAATTTGAATTTTTTCTGATCAACCAACCGGATTCTTCTATACTCAGGATGCCGGCAATTCAATATGTAATTGTGTGAACTGTGTATAATACAACTGGGCACTTTAAACGCAATTGTTTTAGACTCATTAATCCATCTTTCGCCAATTTCCGATAAAATTACCGGAGCAGGATAGACTGCCCAGTTTTTGGGCAAATCGGTTATTTCTATTGCAGTTACTGAATCATCAGGGATTTCAAGGGTAAGAATATCTAATTCGGGAATTAATAACGATGGTGTATGAACAAGGATTTCCAACAGGGCAATCTCTTTGTTTTCACCTGTATATAAAACAGGGGAGCCTTTTTTGTTCCATCGACCGCCAAACATAGCGGCCCCGCTTCCGGTCAAGTCACCCGCATATTTCCTACCTGTAATTCTGTAAACAAGCATAACTTAACTGTAGACTCCGTATTCAATTCTTCCCAAAATATCTTTTACTTTTGAAATACCTCCCGGAATCTCAATCAACTCCTGTGGTTCCAGTCCCCCCAGGGCTTCATTGGGAAACTTTAGCCATTTAAAAAAAGCATCCCTGTTTCCAAACACTTCTTCACCATAGAGAAATAAATCAGTTATTTCAAACAGTTTCACAGAGAAGTTTCTATCCAGATTCTTATTCATTCTTGTCCAGCGGTATAAGGTTGGCTCAGAAATATCCAGTATTTGGGCAACCAATTCCTTCGTCAAATTAAAATATTTACTAAAATTCAATATTACACTGACATTGATTCCGGCATTGGCAATATGAATAAAGTCAAAAGGGCTTTCAATTAAATCCGTTACATATTTTTTACCAAGGACTTCTACAAGTTTTTCGTAATGCTCAGTTGTTTTTTCTTCTATCATGTGATAATATATTTTATTACATGAACGAAGTTAATCATTTTTTGTTTTAATCCAACAAATATTCACATTCATACGCTGTCAATTATTCTGGACAGGTAACTGACTGGTTATTTCGAGTCAGGTTTGAAAACAACCCTCAAAAAGCAACCACGATTGCAGAGTTTCCTGAAGAAAAAAACTATTTCAACGGACTTTCTGAAAAAGACCGGAACTACCGATACAACATGATAAAGGCCGAATTGCAGAAACTTTGATTCAGGAATTGTTCTTCAGGTCCTGTTCAAATCATTCAGTGCATTTTCGGTGCGGGCCAGGTAGTTGTCAACTTGTTCGTTTTCTTCAAAACCGATAATCATCATATCCACGCTTCTCAGTCCCAAAACAAAACGCAGGGCATGGTCGATTTTTTCACTTTGGTCGCGCAGTTCGCCGTTCCCGATAAGTTTCATTCCAATGACCCCTTTACCTGACTGGTGCAACTGGAGAATGACTTCAACAACTTCTTCCGGATCGGGTTTGTCCATTGCTATTCCGTAAGGATTAATCCGCACATGAATTACATCCACCCAATCGCTGGCAAGCGCATCTTTCATGGCTTCGAGCGAATGGACAGAAACACCGTGAGCCCTGATAATGCCTTTGGCTTTCAGGCTCTCCAGGATATCCATCTGACGTTTTTGTGTTTCAGTCCAGTTTTCTTCTATCATACAGTGAATTTGCACCAGGTCCAGATAATCGGTATCCAGCTCTTTACGGAAACGATCAACTACAATGTCCGCATCCGGGCGTTCCGGCTCGGGAATACCTCCTCCCCTCACCCATATTTTGGATGAAAGTGTCATTTCATCGCGGTTCATGTCTGCCAGTGCTTCTTTTACAAAACCGTGGGTTCCGTATGTGTCGGCACAGTCGAAAAAGCGGATGCCTTTATCCCAGGCGTGCCTGAGCAATGCCAGGCTCTTCTCTTTTCCTTGTCGTGTTAAAAAAGAAGTTCGGTTGCCGGCATGTACACCTGTTCCGAAACCCAGCATAGTGGTTTCAATACCCGATTTTCCCAACTTTACCTTTTGAAGCGGATCGGTTGTAAAACCGCCACCTGATGCAGCATACAAAGGATTGGAGAATAAAACGTGTGCCGTTCCCAAGGACAATGCTTTAACAAAATTACGGCGATGCATTTTCAACTTACTTGTCATGATAAAATATTTTTTCAGCCAATTTAATTAATAATAAACCGGTTGAAAATAATATTGTTCGAATGTAATTGGAAGTAAATATCAATTTTTTTCGTGCTACCTTAAAATACACAAAAACTATTCATGTTTTTGATTCCTCTTTTTCAATGGTTTCCGGCGTTTTTAATGAATCCGTTTCAATTATCTTTCAATTTTCTGTTTCCGGCCAATAAAATAGTAGAGAATTGCCCCCAGCAACCAGGTGAGTAAAATGACCAAAACCCAAATCAGTTTGTTGTTTCCTTCAAAATCATTTTTTAGGATGTCAACCAGTGCAATAATCGGAATTACAAACATAACAAGCGAAACAAGCAACAGAATTACTATTTCCTGTGTCCCCAAATAACCAAGTATCATCATAATGATTTTTTTATGGATATAAAAGTAGTGAAAATAGGAAGATTATTGATAATTAAAAACTCAATCTTGCCAGAAAATCATCCTGCCCTCCTTTTTCAATCAAATGGCAATTTAAATCCACAGCGGCACCAACTTTTGCAAGCGTTTCAAAATCGGTAAAAAGCCATTTAAATTGAGTTGAAATAGTTTTGTAAACTAATTCATACTCCATTTCGCCGTAATACCTGTCGTTTGCCAGGTCAACCCAAAACGAACCATCCTCTTCCTGAAAAAGGTATTGAATATCGGACGAATCGATAAGAATTTGCCCTCCTTCATTCAGCAGGCTTTTCAGGTGAAGTAACATTTTTTTCAGACCGTCTATAGTTTGCCCGATGCCGGTGCCGTTCATCAAAAGAAGAATAGTATCGAATCCGGTTTCTTCGAATTGAAACAAATCGCTGCAAACCACTTTTTTTACGCCCCGTTTCTTCATCACCTCGCAGGCCAACTCGGATTTCTCGAGTGCAGTCACATCGAATCCCCTTTTCTGCAGTTCCAGTGCATGGCAGCCGGCCGCGGCACCAATATCCAAAATTTTACCACAACAATTTTTTAAAGCAGTCAGCTCAAGTTCGGGCATTTCATTTTCAGACCGAAAAAAATAAGACGGAGGAAGATTCTCGCCCTCAGTGTAATTGGTATTTATAACTATTGCGGGAGCTTCTCCGTTATTATAAAAATCGGCAATGGCCTGTCCAATCGGGTCGTTCATGTGTTTTTCATTTTGGGCGAAGATAGGATAATTTCTATTCCGATGTGAGTAAAGAAATAAGGAAAAAATATCAAAACCCTGTAAGACAAAAATCTATACATTTCACCTTTTCAGTATCAAAAAAAGAAATTTGAAAAGTAAAAACTACCTTTAAAGAAAATGTCTGGCGAAATTTAAACAATACACCTGAATGGTGAATAAACCAAAGAATAAACTGCATTTTAATTCAAACGGCACCTTCAAAATCGCACAGTTTACCGATATTCATTTCAAACCGGGCGCACCGGAGTCTGAACCTTCACTGGAATTAATAAAGTACATTCTGAAAACGGAGCAACCCGATTTGGTGGCTTTTACGGGAGATATCGTTACCGGCCGTCCGGCAGCCGACGGATGGAAAACGGGTTTGGCTCCTGTAATTGAAGCGGATTTACCTTTTGCTGCCACTTTGCGCAACCACGACGACGAGCACGATTTATCACGGCAACAAATTCGTGAATTGCTGAAAACTTTTCCGGGTTATGTGGGTAAAAAACCACATGCTAAATCTGATTTTGGCGACTATCTGGTGAAGGTGAATGCAGAAAATAAAGATGAAAATGCATTGCTTTATTTTCTCGATTCCAACGCCTACAGCACACTTGATAGTGTTGAAGGATACGGTTGGTTTTCGCACGACCAGGTAAACTGGTACCGGAAACAAAGCCGGAAAAATGCCCTGAAAAACGAAAAAAAGTTGCCGGCACTGGCTTATTTTCACATTCCGCTGCCGGAATACCAGACTGCTTTCGATAGCGAAGCGAAGAGAAAAGGACAGCGAAACGAAGACGAATGTTCGCCTGATATAAACACAGGGATGTTTACAGCCATGCTGCTGGGCGGCGATGTAACGGGGACATTCGTTGGACACGATCATGTGAACGATTACATTGCAAATCACTACGGCATTGGTTTGGCTTACGGGCGCTGGTCGGGTGGAAAAACTACCTACGGCGATTTGCAGCACGGTTCACGAATTGTAGTGCTTGAAAAAGGGAAACGGCACTTTAAAACCTGGATGCGGTTGCGCGACGGACAAGTGATTGACAAAGTTCTTTTTCCAGATGACCTTAAATGAAAAGCAATTTTAGTATTGCAATGACCATCTTCTTAAAAAATTAAAAAAGTTGGATTCTATCATCCAATCTCCAAACCATTTCCGTAATTTTAAAGCCTGAAAATTCAAAAATCAAAAAAATACAATTATGAAAGCTAAATTTTTATTTGCTATGGTAACCGCAATCGCCATGCTTTTACAGGTTTCCTGCACACAGGAACCTCCCACTGATTTGTCCAAAACCAGCTTTATCCCGAAGCCGGTTTCTGTTGAAGCCACCGGCGAATCATTTGAGATTGATGCATCCACCGTCATCTTTTTTCAGGAAGATATTGATGGATTGGAACAGGTGGCAGAATACCTTTCTTCAGAACTCGGAAAAATTAACGGAACCGATTTGGCGGTAGAAGCTGCCGGAAATCAACTTCCACGCGAAGGATTTTACCTGTCAGTTCCTCAAGAAGATACTGAACTGGGCACGGAGGGGTATGATCTGAATATCGGCAAAAAAATGACAGGCATAAAAGCCAACAGTCCGGCCGGTGTTTTTTACGGCGTACAAACTTTGCTGCAAACGCTGCCGGTAAAATACGCTGCCGGTGAGCCATTAAAAATTGCCACAGGTGCTGTTCGCGATTTCCCGGAATATGGTTATCGTGGTGCCATGCTCGATGTTTCGCGTCATTTTTTCAGTGTTGAGGATGTAAAACGTTTTATCGACTTTTTGTCAACCTACAAAATGAACCGGCTTCACCTTCATCTTTCCGATGACCAGGGCTGGCGCATTGAAATCAAATCGTGGCCCAAACTAACCGAGATTGGCGGCAGCACCGAAGTTGGTGGTGGCGAAGGAGGCTATTACACGCAGGAACAATATTCGGAAATTATCAGATACGCACAGGAACGCTATGTTACCATCGTTCCCGAAATCGATATGCCGGGGCACACCAACGCGGCACTCGCCTCTTATGCTGAATTAAACTGCGATGGCAATGCAACAGAATTGTACACCGGAACTGAGGTTGGGTTCAGCACCTTGTGCACCGACAAAGAAATCACTTACCAGTTTGTAGACGATGTGGTCAGGGAGATTGCCGCGTTAACACCGGGAGAATGGTTCCACATTGGCGGTGACGAATCGCATTCAACGGCCAAAGACGATTACATCTACTTTGTGAACCGTGTGCAGGAGATTGTTTTGAAGCACGGAAAAAAAGTGATTGGCTGGGACGAAATTGCCAACGCCGAACTGGTGGATAATGCAGCCGTTCAGTTCTGGGCCAATGTGGAAAATACCACCATGGGCGTGGAAAAAGGTGCCAAGGTGCTGATGTCGCCGGCAGTAAAGGCCTACATGGATATGCAGTACGATTCAACTACCCACCTCGGACTGCACTGGGCTGCTTACATTGAAGTGGACACCGGTTACGACTGGAATCCGGCGACTTATGTAGAAGGCATTACCAAAGAAGATATTCTGGGAGTGGAAGCTCCGCTCTGGACGGAAACCATCACCAATATGGAGGAGATTGAATACATGGTTTTTCCACAACTGCCTGGGTATGCAGAGATTGGCTGGACTGCCCCGGAGCTGAGAAACTGGGATGAATACAAAACCCGGCTGGCAGATTTCGGAAGCCGTTTTGAAGCACAGGACATCAATTTCTACCGCTCGGATGTGGTTCCGTGGAAGGAATAAAAATTATTGATTTTTGACCGACTCTACTTCTTTATAAATTGATTCGCCGGAGGAAGAAATGATGCAAAAATAGCCATGGTGGTTGGCAATTTCTTCAATTTCTGAAATGATGGAAGCATAAAAACGGGATGAATTTATACAATTAATGAAGTTTGAAGGTACACACATTGGTTTATTCACAATAGTATGTTATTTACTTTTATCAGAAGTTTTGATTTTACAATAAAAATATTCAAATCAATGCAAATTAAAAATTTACTCCGGAATAATTTTATAGCCCACAACCCGGTTATCAAAAAAAGTAGGAACCAGCACCCAGTTGTATTTCAGTGCAAAATCAATATCGGCAGTATTAATTTCCTGAGCAGTAGAATCATGAAGTTTAATATTTTCTCCGTTTTTATGGATAAAAATACGTCCCGCCCAGTTGGAAAATACAAATTCGCCTTCGTTATTTTTTTCAAGGCCGTCAACACCACCGGCATCGGCAATAATTTGTTTTACCTTTTATTTTTAATGAAAAAGTTACTATTAAAAAGCGTTTATTGCAAGTAATTGTTCATTTTGAATAGTATGAAAACATTTATTTATTTTCTTTTGCTCCTCCCCCTTCTTGGATTGCAAAGCAATGGGCAGGAAATGAAAAGGTTTTATGTGGGCACATTTACTTCTGAGGGAGCCGAAGGTATTTACCTGTGTGGTTTTGACACCGAAACCGGGGAACTCTCACTGGAGAAAACATTTAAGGCGGTGGACAACCCATCTTTTCTGAAAGTTTCGCCCGACAATGAAAAATTGTATGTAGTAACCCGGCCAGCCATTGAAATTGAAGAATCGGGAGGTTATGTTTCTGCCTACCGGATACAAAAAGACGGCAACCTGCAATTTCTGAACAAACAGGTTTCTCATGGTTCAGATCCATGCCACGTTGATGTTTCGCCCGACGGAAAATTTGTTGCCATTGCTACTTATGGCGGCGGTACCACATCGTTGTACCCGGTGAATAAAGATGGAAGTTTGCAACCGGCAAGCACTACCATTGTACACGAAGGCTCGGGAGCCGACAAATCCAGACAATCGTCGCCACATGCTCATTCGGTAAAGTTCTCACCTTTCAGTTCAGCAGTTTTTAGTGCCGACCTGGGTACCGACCAGTTGAATATTTTTGAACTTAAAAATAACGAACTGCAGCCTGCTACGCAGCAGTTTGCAAAAATGGAACCGGGAGCAGGGCCCAGGCATTTCGATTTTCACCCAAACGGTAATTTTATCTATGTAATCAATGAATTAAATTCCACAGTTATAGCGCTGAAAAAACAAAACCGGAAATGGGAAACATTTCAAACGATTTCAACTTTACCCGACGGTTACAGCGAAAAAAGCTACTGTGCCGATATTCACGTTTCAAGCGACGGGCGATTTCTTTATGGCTCTAACAGGGGCCACAATTCCATATCGGTTTTTAAAATTGATAATTCTTCAGGAAAACTGAACTTAATTTCAACGGTTTCAACCGAGGGCGAATGGCCCCGAAACTTTTCACTTAGCCCTTGTGGCAGGTTTTTGCTTGCAGCCAATCAGCACAGCAACAATATCAGTGTTTTTAAAATTCATCCGGGAAAAGGAACGCTTGAATTCACAGGTAATGAATTGCAGGTTCCGGCCCCGGTTTGCATCGAATTTATCAATTAAAACGTTAACTGAACTTTGTGCTTATCAGTTTAATAAACTCGTCGCGGGTGGCATTTTTCTGAAAAGCTCCGGTAAAATCGGAAGTCGTGGTAATGGAATGTTGCTTTTGGATTCCACGCATTTGCATGCACAAGTGCTGGGCTTCAATAACCACTGCCACGCCGAGCGGTTTTAACGTGTCCTGAATGCACTCCTTAATTTGAGTTGTCAATCGTTCCTGTACCTGCAAACGGCGCGCAAAAACATCCACCACCCGGGCGATTTTACTCAGTCCGGTAATGGTGCCATTGGGAATATAGGCAACATGCGCTTTCCCGAAAAACGGCAGCAGGTGATGTTCGCACATGGAGTAAATTTCAATATCTTTTACAATTACCATTTGCCGGTAATCTTCTTTAAACATGGCTGAACGTAAAATCTCAACCGGATCGGTTTTATACCCCTGCAACAAAAACTGCATCGATTTGGCCACACGCTCGGGAGTTTTGCCGAGCCCTTCGCGTTGTACATCTTCTCCAATTATCCGCAATATATTTTTGTAATTCAGGGCAAGTTCGTCAATTGCGGCTTCGTCAAAAACTTCAATTTTTTCATACCCGTTGGAATCAACTATTTTAGGTTCACTCATATCAATTGTTGTTAAATTCAACACAAAGATTAACTTTTTTTTTCAGAATAAAATATGAATGTTAACGGGGTTTTGTGCAATTTTTAGTAAATGTTAAAATTTACTTTATAAGTAATACAATAATATAAACATACAGCAGTTATAGTTTTAAACTATGCAATCCGAAGGATTGAATGCTGTACCAAATTAAACCGTTTTAAAGCAATGATAGTAATTACAGGTGCCGCCGGATTTATTGGCAGTTATTTAACCGGAAAGCTTAACCAGGAGGGATACACCGACCTTGTGTTAGTTGACCGATTCGACGATCCGGCCAAAGATTTTAATCTTCTCAAAAAAAAGTACCACAAATTTATTGACAGGGATAAATTCTTTAAGTGGCTGATAAAAAATGCATCCGATGTGGATTTTATTTTTCACATGGGTGCCCGAACCGACACCGTTGGGCAGGAACCGGAACTTTACCAGCAACTCAATTTAATTTATTCGCAGCGGTTGTGGAATATTTGCTCCGAAATTCAGGTGCCGCTGTTGTACGCTTCATCGGCTGCAACTTACGGAAACGGCGAAGTGGGTTTTTCCGATTCGCACAACAATGTGTCCAACCTCAGGCCGCTAAATCTTTATGGTTGGTCGAAACACGATTTTGATGTTTGGGCACTGAAACAAACGCGCACTCCCCCGTTTTGGACCGGGTTGAAATTTTTTAATGTTTACGGCCCCAATGAATACCACAAAGGAAGGATGGCTTCAGTGGTGCTGCACGCTTTCAGAAAAATTAAGGAAACCGGGAAAATGAAACTTTTCCGCTCGCACCACCAGGATTACAAAGATGGCGAGCAAAGCCGCGATTTTATTTATGTTGATGATATTGCCGACGTGATGCTGCATTTTATGCACAACCAGCAACACCCCGGAATTTACAACGTTGGCACCGGAAAAGCCCGCTCATTTCTGGATTTAACCAACGCTGTGTTTACCAGCCTCGAAATGAATCCGTACATTACCTTTATTGATACACCGGTTGATTTGCGCGGCAGGTACCAGTATTTTACAGAGGCCGAAATTCAAAAGCTCAGGAAAATTGGATATACCAAAGCGTTTACCCCACTTGAAGAAGGCATTGATACATACGTGGGAAAATACTTAAAACCAGAACTTTGCTATTAGTATTTTCTTCATGAAAGCACATAACTCCGGTTGCTTAGATATTTTTCAAGAAAAAGTAATACTGAAGTTCCCAGTAAAATTCCGGCAACACTAAGCGGAACAGCGCCCAGTTTTTCGAAAAAATTCTGGTATCCTGTTGTCACAGCGCTTGTATTCACTTCTTTCAGAAAGCTAAAGGTTTGGCCCCCTGAAATTCCACTCCCCTGCAAAACGAAAACGACAGCCATTAAACCAGCAAAAAGCGCCAGAATAATCCAGAAACCTTTGCCGAGCAACGGTTCACTTTTCACCTGCTCAAGTGCGGCTTTTTCCTCAAAAACCCGATTCATTACCCGGTTAGAAAAATCAGGCCCGGGCGATTCAAGCTGACCGCTTTTAAGGAACATGGATCAAAATATGCACTTTTGAAATGGGGAATATTTTTAATTGCCCTTGCAGTTGGTGTTATTACAGGTTTTGCGCTTTCGACTGTAATTAATGAAGTTGCAGCTTTTTTCACCATGATCCTCTTTTTTGGGGGGCTGGGGTTAATTGTTGCCCACTTTATTACCAATGCACTTGCCAAAAAAGATTAGCCCAAAATTATGGGAACTCTTAAAGAAAGCGGATCGAAACGGATCCGCTTTTTTTATTCGCAGTGAAATTTTATCACCTCCCGGATAGCCGACTGGCACACGGGGCAAAATTCTTTGGCTGCATTACTTTTCATGCGGCAATCCATTACCGGGCTGTAAATTCCTTCGGCCATGTATCCGCCTCCTTCAAAAACACCAACAGTTTTACTGTATTTTGCTTTTCGGGGAGTGGGAACCGGAACATCCCCCGGAACCATGTTTTTCCACTTCTTATCAAACTGGACCAACGTGGTAATATTCTTCTCCCAGGGCTCAATTTCAAGATTGTAAAAATCTTCGTAGGCCACGTCCGAGGAGTAATATTCATCGGCCAGCCCGGCAAAACCGTGCCCGAATTCATGAACAAAAACCTGCCTGGTTAACTGATTATCGGAAGAGCAAACATTGAGGAAGTTATAGAATCCGCCGCCGCCGTACCGCTCAGTATTTACAAGAATATAAATATGATCGTAAGGAACATTTGCCGCGGCATCGTAAATGGTTTGCATGTCGCTGGTTGTGAGGTAGCGCGGCACATCAAATGTATAAAAAGTTGAATTGTAAAACGTATTGCGGTAAATATTTTCACCCGGAATATCAGTCCCCGAATCCTCTGAAGGCGTTAAAACTGCCCGGACATTAAAACTTTCCTTTTCCGATTTAAACGGCTCTTCTTCAAATAAATACCCTGTTACCCGCCGGGCATCTTCCAAAAACTTTTCCATTTCCAAACTGGTATATCCTTCGGGCAGGATCACCACGTCAACTTTATTTTCAGGCTGGCCGTTTTCAATAATATTAACTGTTTGAAATGGTGCCGGATTCTCTTTTAAAATGGAATAGTCTTCCGTATCAATTTCAGTATGGTAAATCGTTTTAAAATCGCCTTCCCACTGGCGGGCATCAATTTCAAGCCTGACCTTATTTTTGGGAAAAGGGAAAATTGCTGCCTGGTAAAAAGTCCGGCCTTTTTCTTTGGCTTCGGCTGTGGTTTGCCATTCCTGGAAGAGGGTACTGAAACCTTTGGAATAAAGCAGTTTCCCGGTTTTCACATCGAAAACCCTAAACCGGTAAGTTCCAAAATTAAAGGTGTCAGTTAAATTAATTTTTGAGCCGGCCCAGTGAGGTTCCTGTTTCATCTGCTGCGGATATACATTTACATTTTGGGCATTTCCACCCAGCAAAAAATCGAAACGCAATGCATTTTCCGTAAAAAATTCATCAAACTCAACTTGTCCTGTTGAAAGAAATGGGAAAAAAAGAATTAATAAAATTAAGTTCATTTTCATATTCGCAGCATTTATTATTTTTGGCTAAAATTAATAATAACATCAAAAACGGATTATGACATCTGTCTATAAATTTCTCCTCGAAACTATTCGCAACGTCAACGGGCTTGAATCCTTTGCCAAACCGGGCGCGACATTTGCGACACTCGTGTTAATAATTTTTATAGCCTGGCTGGCCCATTTTATCACCCGGCAGGTTTTAATCAGAATAATGTCGCGCATTGCAAAACGTACCAAAACCACCTGGGATGATATTTTAATTAAAAGAAAAGTTTTCAGTGGTTTGGCCCATTTGGTGCCCGCCATAATCCTTTACTCCACTTCAGGCTTTTCGTACCCAAATATTACCCAGGAACTTAGCGAACTAAGCGATTCGGTTTTAAATACACTTTCGCAGGATTACTATTTTTCACTGGCGGGTTTCCTGGTGAAACTGGCACAAATGTATTTTATATTTATTGTGATATTTGTATCGAACTCGGCTTTAAATGCCGGCCTCGATATTTATAATACCACGCCCTATTCGAAAAACAGGCCCATAAAAGGCTACATTCAGCTTTTTAAAATATTTATATTCTTCCTGTCGGGGATAATGATTGTAGCCATTTTGCTGAATCGCGACCCAACTGGATTAATTGCAGGATTAGGTGCAATGGCAGCTGTATTGTTATTGGTATTTAAAGACACCATTTTGGGGTTTGTGGCTTCCATTCAGCTTTCGGCCAACAACATGGTGAAAATTGGCGACTGGGTTGAGATGCGAAGCAGAGGTGCCGACGGACCTGTTATTGACATTACCCTCAACACCATAAAAGTGCGCAACTGGGATCAAACCATCTCCACCATTCCAACTTATGCCATGGTTTCCGAATCGTTCATCAACTGGAAAGGAATGGAAGAATCGGGTGGAAGACGTATTAAAAGAGCAGTTACAATTGATATGACGACCATTAAATTTTGCACATCGGAAATGCTTGACCGGTTTCAAAAATTCTACCTGATTCGTGATTATGTGACTGAAAAAGAAAATGAAATTGAGGAATACAATAAAAAACACAATATTTCCAACGAAGATGTTATCAGCGGACGCCGGCAAACGAACGTGGGCGTGTTCCGGAAATACCTTGAAAAATACCTGGAACACAACCAAAAAGTGAACCACGACATGATTTTTATGGTACGCCAGCTCCACCCTTCGGGCAAGGGGCTGCCTATTGAAATTTACGCGTTTTCAAAAGAACAGGCCTGGCCACGATACGAAGCAGTGCAGGCCGATATTTTTGATCATATTTTAGCTGTGGTTCCCGAGTTTGAACTGCGCGTATTCCAGGAACCTACCGGAAATGATATTACCAGGGCAATTTCAAAAAACTGAGCATCAAATGCTTTACAAATTATTGGTTCATCAAAACCTGCTCCTGACGATTTGTTATAATTACCATGTTATTTAACATGATTATTTAGCAATCATAAAAATTTGATACATTTGTTTTATAAATTGAAACTTTAAAAGAGCAATATAAAAAATGGATACACCAGATTACCTCGATCAGGCTGTCAATATCGACAAGCTTGACGAAAAAATTCTGAAACTTATAACCAAAAACGCACGAATACCTTTCCTGGAGGTAGCCAGAGAATGCGGTGTTTCAGGAGCAGCAATACACCAACGGGTACAAAGGCTGCAAAACATTGGAGTTGTTTCAGGAAGCGAATTTATTGTCACCCCGCAAAAATTAGGATACAACACCTGTGCATACATGGGCATACATCTCGAAAAAGCCAAATTTCACACACAGGTTGTTGAAGCTTTAAGAGAAATCCCCGAGGTAGTAGAATGTCATTTCACCACCGGACAGTATGCCATTTTCATAAAAATTCAAACCAAAACAAACAAACACTTAAAACATATTATCGACAATTACCTCCAGGATATTGAAGGAATTGCCCGGACCGAAACATTTATGTCGCTCGAAATGGACTTTAAACGGCAGGTTCCGATAAAATAAACCAAATGAGCCGGTGTTAATCCGGCTTTTTTTTATCACTTATTTTTTTGATTTTTTTTCTAAATTTGATAGAAACTGTAAAAAATGACACTCAGGAATAGTTTAGACGAAGTTGACCTAAAAATTTTGAATAGTATTACCCAAAACGCACGCATCCCTTTTAAAGATGTTGCCAAAGAAGTAGGAGTATCCAGAGCCGCTGTTCATCAACGCGTAAACCGAATGATCGACCTAAATGTAATTATTGGCTCCGGGTACCATATAAATCCGAATAAAGTTGATTTTAAAACCTGCAGTTACATTGGAATTTTTCTCGACAAAGGCGGGCTTTTTTCAGAAGTGGTTGAAAAACTCAAGCTGATTCCTGAAATCGTGGAATGCCACTATACCACAGGGCAATACGCAATTTTTATAAAAGTTTATGCGAAAGACAATGAACATTTGAAAAAGGTACTGAGCAGCCAGATTCAAAAAATACCCGGCATTACAAGTACCGAAACTTTTATATCGCTCGAAGAATCTTTCAAGAGAACCATTCCCGTAAACAGTTAACCCCGCTGGCGAGCTGCCTCGTAAATCATTAAACCTGCAGCAACCGAAACATTTAGCGACTCAATATTTCCAAATAGCGGAATTTTTACCTGCTCGTCAGCCAGTTTTAATATTGCGGGAGAAATGCCTGTGTCTTCAGCTCCCATAACCAAAGCAAGTGGTACATTCATTTTTGCCTCGGTATATTTTTTTTCTGCTTTCTCGGTAGAGGCAACCACTTTCATGCCTGAATCCTTCAGGAAGTTAATTGCCAAAGCTAAATTTGAAGATCGGCAAATGGGGATTAAATGCAGGGCACCCGCCGAGGTTTTAACGGCATCGGCACCAATCCGCGCCATTCCTTTTTCGGGAATGACAATTGCATGCACACCACCACATTCGGCAGTTCGCACAATGGCGCCAAAGTTTCTCACATCGGTAATCTGGTCGAGTATAAGCACCAACGGTTCAACACCCGACTCAAACAAACCGGGCAAAACCATTTCAATATCAGTAAATTCAACTGCCGAAACAAAAGCCAGAACGCCCTGATGATTTTTCCGGGTAACCCGGTTTATTTTTTCTAACGGCACAAACTGGAAAGGAATATTATTCTCCTTCACCAATTCAAAGAGTTGGCGAAACAGGTTATTTTCGAGCCCTTTTTTAATCAAAACTCTTTCAACAGGCCGGCCGTTTTTAATGGCCTCGATAACAGCTCTCGTTCCAAAAATAAAATCGTCTTTATTCATTACCAGTATTTTTTCTTTTCCCAGTTTTCCAGTTCCTCATGTTCCCTTTCCCACCTTTTTAGCGTCTCATCGAGTGTGGCTTTCAGTTCGTCGTATTTTTTAAATACCGAACTATCATTAACCACTTCAGAAGATGACAGTTGTTCGTCCATCTCCGAAATTTCGGTTTCCAGCTTTTCAATTTCGTCTTCTGTATTTTCAACTATCTTTTCGAAACGGGTAATTGTTTTCGAGATTTCCTTGCGTTCTTCAAAGCTTAAATCCGGGGTATTGGAAACGGCTTTTGGGGCACTGCTCTTCCTTGATTGACTTTTTTTGTTTGCTGCCTCCAATTCTTTCAACGATTCCATTTTCTTTTTCTGAAGGAACTCGTAAATACCGCCAAGGTGTTGCTTAATTTTTTTATTTCGGAATTCAAAAACACAATCCACCATTCCATCGAGAAATTCACGGTCGTGTGAAACAACTATTATTGTACCGGAAAAATGGATCAGCGCATTTTTCAGAATTTCTTTCGATTGCATATCGAGGTGATTGGTTGGTTCATCGAGCACAAGCAGGTTTACAGGCTCAAGCAACAGCCGAATCATGGCCAGTCGTGATTTCTCGCCCCCGCTCAGCACTTTAACTTTCTTCTCCACATCTTCGCCCGAAAAAAGGAATGCGCCCAAAATATCGCGTATTTTAGTCCTTACATCGCCGGTTGCAATTTCATCTATTGTTTCAAGAACAGTGAGATTTTCATTTAAAAGTTGCGCCTGATTTTGGGCAAAATACCCCACCTTAACATTATGTCCGAGTTTTAAAAACCCCTCGTGTTCAATTTCATTCAGGATAATTCGGACAAGTGTGGTTTTTCCTTCTCCGTTACGGCCTACAAAAGCAATTTTATCTCCATTCTCAACATTCAAATCAATATCATTCAACACCAGGTTTTCGCCATATCTTTTGCTGATAGCCTTGGCTTCAACTACAACTCTTCCTGAACGTGGTACCGGGGGAAATTTAATATTTATCGCCGATCTATCCACCTCCTCTATCTCAATCCGTTCTAGTTTTTCAAGTTGTTTAATACGCGATTGCACCTGCACAGCTTTGGTTGCTTTATACCTGAAACGCTCGATAAACTTTTCAGTATCCTCAATCATTTTTTGCTGGTTGCGGTAGGATGCCAGCTGAACTTCACGCTGTTCTTTTTTCCATTCCACAAAATCAGAATACTTCATTTTCTGATCGGTAATTCTTCCAAGCGAAATTTCAAGGGTGCGGTTACAAACTGCATCGAGAAATGCTTTGTCGTGCGAAACCAAAACCACCGCCCCTTTATAGTTTTTCAAAAAATTCTCAAGCCACTGAATCGATTCAATATCCAGGTGGTTGGTGGGCTCATCGAGCAAAATCAAGTCCGGCTTTTTCAAAAGGAGTTTTGCCAGTTCAACGCGCATCCGCCACCCCCCGCTGAATTCTGATGTCGGCCGGTTAAAGTCAGTACGCTCAAACCCCAGTCCCAGGAGCGTTTGCTCCAGCTCTGCCAGGTAATTGTCACCGCCAAGAATTGAATATCGCTCGTTCAACTCCGATAAATGATCCAGCTTTTTCAGGTAGCCATCAGAATGAAAATCAGTTTCTGAAGAAATTTCGTTGTTTAACGCGGCAATCTTTTTTTCAATTTTTAATATTTTATCGAAAGCCAGCATCGTTTCGTCAACCAATGTTTGGGTATCGGTCAACTTCATTTCCTGCGGGAGGTATCCAATTGTGGTGTCTTTAGGCAAACTAACTTCTCCTGAACTGGGTTCGAGTGTTCCGGCAATGAGTTTAAGCAGCGTGGTTTTACCTGCGCCGTTTTTCCCAATTAATCCAATGCGGTCGTCGGGCTGAATCAAAAAACTGCTGTTATGCAACAAATCAAAACCACCAAAACTTATGCTTACTTTATTTAATGAAATCATAAATACTAAATCAGAGTGGCCAAAGATAATGATAATGAAGAAAGTTTAGGGCAAAAAAAATACCCTCGCGGGTAAAAAAAAGGAAGGGGAAAGCTATGGACGCTTTTTGAAGATGATTGATGATTTACAAACCCCTAAACACAAAACCAATCATAAATACAGAAGATGCTTTCCCCTTTTTTAGCTCTATTTCTGAAAATAAAACCAACCATTAAATCATAACAAATATAGGTAAAAAAGATTCTACAATAAAAATAGTTACACCACAAATATGGACAAAACAGGGGGGTGACCTAACTGTTTTCCCAATATGGGAATAATTGTATCTATTTGGGAATAAGGATTATTGGATAAAAACGCTCAGATAACGCATAAACACTATATTTGCAGAAAAAAAATGGGAAGAAACAAGAAAAAACCATATTACGAGAAAATTCGGATTGAAGACATCGGATCGGAAGGAAAAGCACTGGCAAGAGTTGGTGAATTGATAGTTTTTACCAAATTAGCCATTCCGGGAGACGTAGTTGATTTACAGGTTACCAAAAAACGTAAAAAATACCAGGAAGCATTTGTTGCAAAAATTCACGAGTATTCAAAAGACAGAGTTGAGGCGTTTTGCGAACACTTTGGCACTTGTGGTGGCTGCAAATGGCAGTTCCTTCCCTACCAAAAACAACTTACCTACAAACAAAAGCAGGTAGAAGATCAACTGAAAAGAATTGGCAAAGTTTCGTTACCTGAGGTTTCTCCTATATTGGGTTCAGAAAAAAATACGTTCTACCGGAATAAACTTGAGTTTACCTTTTCGAACAAAAAATGGCTGACAGCTGAAGAGATTGAATCAAGCAAAGATTTTTCCAATTCAGATTCGCTGGGATTTCATGCTCCGGGCATGTTCGACAAAGTAATAAACATTGAAAAATGCTGGTTGCAACCCGAACCTTCCAATAAAATCAGAAACTTCATTTACAATTATGCGCTTGAAAACAATCTCGAATTTTTCGATATCCGCGAGAAGAAAGGTTTTTTGCGCACATTAATTATCAGGACAAGCAGTACCGGCGAAACGATGGTAATTCTTTCATTATTTCACGAAGATGAAAATAAAAGAGTAAAACTGCTTGAGGCGATAAAAGGTGAGTTCCCTGAAATTACTTCACTCATGTATGTAATAAACGAAAAAGGGAACGATACCATTACCGACCAGGAGATTGAACTTTTTCACGGGCGCGACCATATTTTTGAGGAAATGGAAGGACTGAAGTTTAAAATTGGTCCGAAAAGCTTTTACCAAACCAATTCAGAACAGGCTTATCGGCTGTATAAAGTGGCACGCGATTTTGCAGACCTTAAAGGCAGTGAAACAGTTTATGATTTATATACCGGTACGGGAACAATTGCCAATTTTATTGCCCGCAATGCAAAAAAAGTGGTAGGAATTGAATATGTTCCGGAAGCCATAACCGATGCAAAAATAAATGCAGAAATAAACAAAATTGACAATACCCATTTCTTTGCAGGGGATATTAAAGAAGTAATGAGCAATGCATTTATTAATCAGTTGGGACATCCGGATGTTTTGATAACCGATCCGCCGAGGGCAGGAATGCATAAAGACGTGGTTACAACTTTGACTACCATTAAACCTGATAAAATTGTTTACGTCAGTTGTAATCCTGCAACCCAGGCTCGTGACATTTCATTATTGAGTGAATTTTACAAGGTGAGCAAGGTGCAACCGGTTGATATGTTTCCACACACCCATCATGTAGAAAATGTGGTACTTCTCGAAAAAATTTAACCCGCAAACCCGAATTAAACAAAAAGCCCCAACCATTGTATTATAGATTTGTTATGCTAAACAAATTTATCTTTCAAAAAAATTATAAATTGAGAGATTATTTGCCTTAAATTTAGTATATTGATAACTTAAAATCTATAAAAATCGGGAAAATGAAAAGGACACTATTACTTCTATTGGGTTTATTACCTATGTACTTAATGGGTCAAACTAGTCAGGAATTTTTGGAAAACGTAACCATTAAGGTTGAAAAAACACAAATTAACACCGCAGCCAGTGATTTTGGACCTGCATTTGTCGAAAACCAACTATGGTTTTCAGCATTTGACAATGCTGAAATAAACAAGTTGCAACAAGGTGAAACCGAAAATGTATTCTACAACATTTTTGCTTCGCCGGTTGATTCAAAAGGAAATCTTCAAACCGGCAAGGAAGGAAAACTTGATGATGTCAGCGCCGGGTATCATGCCGGACCGGTTTCCTATTGCCAACAAACCGGAGAACTGTATGTAACATTGAGCAATTTCGAAAATCCGGATGTGAAAAACGTGGTTTTCCAAAAAGCCAACATTCCTTTAAAAATTATTGTACTGAAAAAGTCGGGCTCAGGATGGAGCTACGTTAGTGATTTACCTTTCAACAGCTCCAAGTATTCAGTAGGTCATCCGGCAATTTCAGGTACCGGCGACACGCTCATTTTTGCTTCCGACATCCCTGAAAAAGGAATGGGCGGAACTGATTTGTACATGACCGTTCGGGAAAACGGGAAATGGGGAGAAATGGTAAATCTGGGCGAAAAAATCAACACCAGCGACAATGAAATGTTTCCATTCCTGCATGAAGGCAAACGCTTAATTTTCGCTTCAAACGGATTATCATCCGGGCAAGGCAACCTTGACATTTATTACGCAAACATGTCAGGAGCCGGCTTTGAAACACCGGAAAACCTAACGGAATTAAATTCACCTGAAGATGACTTTGGGCTGGTTATCCATCCTGAAGGCGAAGTTGGTTATTTTGTTTCGCGAAAATCCGGCGGAGAAGGTGACGACGACATCTACAAAGTTATTTTTGAAGGCGAATACGATCTCAGGTTATTGGTTCAGGATGCCAAAACCCGCGAACCCATCAGCAATGTTAAAGTTAATTTTAATGATAACACCTCGCTTTATACAAACAACCAGGGAATAATTACCAGGGACCTTGAAAGCAATACGGATTACTCAGCCATTACTGAACATGAAGGCTACCAAAACGAATCTAAAACATTTTCAACCAAAAACGAACCTTATGGCACAGTTGAGGTTGTTTTGAATATTGAAAAAGTTGAGGTCGGACAAAAATTTGTAATGGAAAATATCTACTACGATTTCGACAAATGGGACATTTTACCTGAATCGGAAGTTGAGCTGGACAAGCTGGTGAAAATCATGAAAGACAACCCATCCTGGGAAGTTGAACTGGGCTCGCATACCGACTGCCGCGGAAGCGATGCCTACAATGAAAGATTGAGCCAGAAAAGGTCTGATTCTGCTGTAAATTACATCGTTTCGCAGGGAATTTCCAGAGACCGCATAACTGCAAAAGGTTATGGTGAAACCCAGCTTGTAAATGAATGTGACGATGGCGTTGACTGCACGGAAGAACAACACCGGAAAAACCGCCGTACTGAATTTACAATTTTGGGCATGGACTAACATCAAAAGAATTACCATACTTTGAAAGCTGTCTTAATTTTTAAGTCAGCTTTTTTTTCGCAAAAAAAAAAACGGTGCCATAAATGACACCGTTCCACATAAAATCTTCTTACACAAAGTTTATCCTAAATACGTTTTAAGTAACTTGCTTCGCGATGTATGCCTTAACCGGCGAATGGCTTTCTCCTTGATCTGACGAACTCGTTCACGGGTTAAACCAAACCGTTCGCCAATTTCCTCGAGGGTCATTTCCTGGCAGCCAATTCCAAAAAACAAGCGGATAATATCGGCTTCTCTTTCGGTTAGCGTAGCCAGTGCCCGGTGGATTTCCCGCGCCAGCGATTCCTGAATAAGGGTACGGTCGGCATTGGGCGAATCGTTGTTAACCAACACATCGAGTAAACTGTTGTCTTCCCCGTCAACAAATGGGGCATCAACCGAAACGTGCCTTCCTGATACGCGCAGCGTGTCAGAAACCTTATCGGCAGGCAATTCAAGCGAATCGGCCAGCTCTTCGGGAGAGGGCTTCCGCTCGTGTTCCTGCTCGAATTTGGAGAAAGCTTTATTGATTTTATTCAATGACCCCACCTGGTTTAACGGCAGCCGGACAATACGGGATTGCTCTGCCAGAGCCTGGAGGATAGATTGCCTAATCCACCAAACCGCATAAGAAATAAATTTAAAACCACGGGTTTCGTCAAATTTTTCTGCTGCCTTAATCAGCCCCAGGTTTCCTTCATTAATAAGGTCGGGCAAACTAAGCCCCTGATTTTGGTACTGTTTAGCAACAGACACTACAAACCTCAGGTTTGCCCGTGTCAATTTCTCCAAAGCAGCCTGATCACCCTTCTTAATACGCTGGGCCAGTTCAACTTCTTCTTCAACAGTAATTAATTCTTCCTTGCCAATTTCCTGTAAATACTTATCCAGCGAAGCACTTTCGCGATTGGTAATAGACTTTGTGATCTTTAGCTGTCTCATAAACTCTCCTTAAAAAAACGTGCAAATATAGAATATTATTATTTAGCGATCAAGGTGGAATCCATCGTATAAATATTGTTAATACTTATTTAAAGGTGTCAAATACATTTATTAATCAACGCCAAAAACATAATATGCTGATTCACCATTCGGATAAACACCTTCAACCAAAATTCCTCCTCTCGCATTTCCAACTTCTCTCTTAAAATCTGATACCTCGTAAATAGGTTTTT
>NZ_JBSQIC010000027.1:0-42888 GCF_055108615.1 Tangfeifania sp.
AACAAATGAATTCGGGGACTACACATGGGTTTCAAAAATATTATGATTGATTATCAGGTAGTTACAAAATAAAATAACCGAAATTTGTGCATTTTTTTTTGATTTTGGGTGGCATTTTTAACAAGTTGGGCTAGTCTTTCTGAGAAAGAGTTGAGTTGTTTCCATTCATCTGTACCGGGATGTACCGGGTAATTCCATGTAACTTCTTCTGTTTGTGCGGTTAAAATGAGAGGAAAGAAAAGTAATATAACAAAAAATCGTTTTAAGAAAAAAAGGTTTAAAATTGTTGAATTCATAGTTTATTGGTTTTTACGTTTAAATAAGTGTTTGATAATAGCAAATTATAGCAGTATCTATTTGAATTCAGAGTAACAGAAAGTTATCGGGAAGGAAAGCAATTGGAGTAACTTCCTTTGCCTTTGGCTGGCATCTTTCCCGGATTAATTCCACCTTGTGGTTTTCCGGGGAAAGTGGATTATGGGCCGTGTTTCATCATAGTATTGGTTTTAAAAGTTAATGCTTTGTTTGTTAAGATGCTAAAAGTTAAAATTTGGTTGCGTGCTTCCTTTCTTTTTTAATAATTGGTATTGTGTGTTTACCTTTATATTCCCAAAGATTGTAAAAGGTAACCCTGAAAATGAATGTTTTACAGCAGGGAATTTAATGTAGTTTATGCGGGGAAGTAGTCATGAGGTGGTCCGAAGGGTCTATTCCACGCAAAGTTCGCTAAGATTTTCGCCAAGAACGCAAAACAGAGATAGCTGATTATTATTCCTTTGCGTTTTTTGCGCTTCCCTGTTTTGTGGGCTTTGCGAGGGAATATTTAACGTTCAAGACAACTTCATGACTAAGACCTTCAGTTTTAAAACAGCTGTTTCTTGTTTGTTTTTCCATAACAGAGTTATATATTTGTAGTAAAAATTACTTTTATTCATCTTAAACCTACTGAAATGAATTTCAAAAGATTATTACTTCCCGTATTTTTACTGGTAGCCCTGTTTGCAACTGCACAAAACAAAATTGTAGTGAACACCGATCTCGGCAAAGAAAAAATCAGCCGGCACATTTACGGCCATTTTTCGGAACATCTCGGTCGCTGTATTTACGGCGGATACTGGGTGGGAGAAGATTCTCAAATTCCCAATACCAACGGCATCCGCAACGATGTGGTGGATGCCCTGCGCGAAATGGGAATTCCCAACCTGCGCTGGCCCGGCGGTTGTTTTGCCGATGAATACCACTGGAAAGACGGCATCGGTCCGCGCGAAGAACGTCCGACAATGATTAACACGCATTGGGGCGGAGTGACTGAAAACAACCATTTTGGCACCCACGAATTTTTGGAACTCTGCAACCAGCTCGATACCGAACCGGTTATCTGCGGAAACCTGGGCAGCGGAACGGTTCAGGAAATGTCGCAGTGGGTGGAGTACCTCAATTCCGACAACATCAGCCCGATGACCGACCTGCGCAAAGCCAACGGACGTGAAGAACCCTGGGGCGTAAAATACTGGGGAGTTGGCAACGAGAACTGGGGCTGCGGCGGTAACATGACTGCTGAATATTATGCCAACGAAATGAAGCGCTATTCAACCTACACCAAAAATTACGGGGACAACCGGCTGTACCGTGTTGCATGCGGCCCAAGCGGTACTGATTACCACTGGATGGAAACGTTGATGCGCGATGGGGCACCGGGCAGAAGTTTCCAGGGAATTTCGCTGCACTACTACACCGTTACCCACAATTGGCGGAACAAAGGTTCGGCCACCGATTTCGATGAAAGCGACTACTTTTTAACCATGAGCAAAACACTGTTTATGGATGAGTTACTGCGCAATCATATTAATATCATGGATCGGTATGACCCGCAAAACCGCGTAGGTTTGATTGTGGATGAATGGGGCAACTGGCACGATGTGGAGCCGGGAACAAACCCGGGATTTTTGTATCAGCAAAACACCCTGCGCGATGCGATGGTGGCTGCCGTAAACCTCGATTTGTTCAATAAATATTGCCGACGGGTGAAAATGGCCAATATTGCACAAACTGTGAATGTGTTGCAGGCTATGATTCTGACAAAAGAAGAGGAAATAGTGAAAACACCTTCCTACTACGTTTTCAAAATGTACAAAGTGCACCACGATGCCACGCTGCTGCCAACTGACGTTAAATCTGAATTTTATTCGCACGACGGCGAGACGATTCCGGCCATTTCTACCTCGGCATCGAAAGCTGAAGACGGAACCATTCACATCACCATCAGCAATATCGACCCGAATGAAGCGCTCGATTTAACCTGCGAACTGCGCGGACTGGAAAATGTAAGTTTTGAAAGGGGCGAAATCATTACCGGTGAAAAAGTAAATTCGTACAACGATTTTGGTGAAGCGGAAGAAGTTTCAACAGCATCGTTTAGCGATGTAAAAGTAAATGGAAATCAATTGGAGGTAAATCTCCCGGCTAAATCGATTGTGATGCTGGAGCTGAAATAGTTGCGGAATTCTTTTCAGTCAAAGCAATAAATTGAAAGCAGTTATCCTGAAAAACGGGTAGCTGCTTTTTACTTGGTGTGACTTTAAAGTTGGATTTGTTGTTCGATGATTTTCAAATCTCTTTTTCGGGTTGATAAAATGCGGATGTACTCTTTGCAATTACCGGCATGCTGCTTGTTTGTCTCTCCAAATACATGATAGGATTTTACTGCCCAGTCGATGGCTGCGTCCAGGTGACCTTCCATTTCGGAGGCCAGCGCCATGTTGAACATACTTTTGGCTGCAATTTTTTTGTTCTTGTTAGCGATGTTGCCTTTCCAGAAAATTCCCGGGAATAGATTTCTGAAGCAATACTGTCAATGTTTGTTGTATCGCGTGCAGCAACCGATTCAATTGAGTATTCTGCAAACCAGGGATTGAACGGGGCATTGCTGTTGTTATACCGCACGGCCACATTTTTATATTCGGGAGGAATAACAATACTGGCGGGCACAAAAACTTCCAGATCAATGGTTTGAATGTTTTCAAGTGTAATAGCAGCCGGAAAACACCAGCATTGCAGCTAAACCAGCAAACAGAAGCTTAACGCTGCTCTTCATTTTGCGTTTGATTTAACTTTTTGAAATCTTTTTTACGCGTTTCGAGAGCTTTCTGGTATGAACGAATCATTTCCAGCTCGTCCTGATTGTGGTAACTCTTTGCCAAATCGTATGCCGCTTTCAACCACTCTTCGGCCAATGGAATATTATCTTTCAATTCGTAGGCAAGTGCCATGTTGTAGCGAGCGTTAATGGCCAGTTTTCCATTCTTGTCATCGGTGTATTTTTCCCATAAAGAAATGGCCTGATCCCATTTCCCTTCTTCAAAATAGAGGGCAGCCTGTTCAAAATCGGGTAGCGGCGGAACTGAATAAATGCGGTTCACCGTTTCCCATGATGCATGAAACCGTTTGGCGTAATTTTCGCCTGCCAGTGCCGATGCCATTTGCAATGCCTGTAGCCTGGGCGGCGGATTGTAGCCTTTTTGGTAATTGCCCTGGTTGTCGTAACCATTCCAAAAAACCGTATCAATAATTGTTTTGCGTTCAATAAGTCGTTCCCTTTCGGGGTCGTAAATTCCCCACACCGCAGCGGTAATTACCTCGTTCGATTCCGGTATTTCAAAGTTTTCAGGATAAGAGGCAAAAAAGTAGGAGAATGTTTCCAGTGCGATAAGTAAATCAGACTGGGTTGTGCCGGCAATTTTTTTGGTAAGTTCACCGGGCAATTCAGGCAAATGTTCACCCGTGTGGCGTTTAAACGAACGGTATGGAAACAGATGAACCTGTTGGAAAGTATTGCTGCGTTTCAACTCTCTGGCCAATCCGTTCAGGCATGAATTAACCATAATGCTGTCCAGTTCTTCGGGGTCGTTTTTCGCTTTTACCAGTCGGTAGTTGTTTTTGTAAAAATGCTGAAGGGTATCGTTTGGGTATTTAAAATTACGGTAAATTAGTGCCACGCTGTTTGCCGCTGGCGGAACAGCTGCCTCGCCGGGTTTGTAAACTTCAATGGGGTATTCTTTATAAACCGTGCATGACGTAAATAAAACCATCAGTGAAATTATGGGCAATAAAAGGCGGTTCATAGTTTTTTGTTTTTTAATTCGCTTTTTCTTCTTTTCAGAATCTGTAAGTATTCGTACGTAATTGGGCGGTACATGGTGTTGTACGATTTTAGTGCCCACGAAATAGCAGCGTCTAAATCGCCCAGAATTTCGTTCCCGATGGCGATATTGTATTGAGCTTTACTTCGTAATGTTTTTGAACCGGCATTTTCGCTGATCTCTTTCCATAGCGCAATGGCCGTTTGCCAGTCGCCAGAGTTTGCCAGTTGAGTGGCTTGTTTCATTTCAGCATTTCCCTTGATGAAAAACTTGCGCTGTTCGGTGAACCAAATCATCGAAATTTTTTCTGAAAAATCGAGGGCAATGGAAATTCCGGCCTCGGTAAGTGCTTGTTTAACCGGTGTAAATTTAGTGAAGAGGTTTCTGGTCGATACGTCGGCATCTTCCCAGTAGAGTGTGTCGCGAAGGAATTCACGCATTAAAACTTTTTCCTGGGCCGGGTCATAAACCCTGAACAGTGCTTCGTATATGATTTGCATTTGCGCGGTGGCTGCCGAGTAAAATCCATCCTGGAAGGGGTCGAAATATGATTCACTTCCGTAATCGGTGATTACTCTGGTTTTGAGGTGATCGAGCGATAGTACGGCATCGGTTTCAAAAGTTTGTGCAAGGTTTTTTACCGTGTCCCAGGGCAGCGGAAGTCCGAAGAATGAACTACTTTGCGGGGGCAAAAACCGGTTCTCGGGAATGACATAATCATACCTTCCTGATTCAAACAAAAGTTCACCCAAAGCTTTCATCGTGGTGTCCACCATTTGAAAGTCGCAAACAACAGTGTCATAACGGAAATTTTTTTCGTAAAATATATTTTGAAGTGAATCAGCCGAAAGATCGGAATAGTTATTATCGACTGCCTGTGTTACAATGGTAAGGCTCTGGATGTTTTCCGGAAGATTTTTGGGAGCCGGTTCGGGTATTTCAATCAGCAACGACTGGGTGGAAACACATGAATAGCCGAGTATTAAAAAAATTAATACTGTTAAGTAGTTTCCTGTTTTGCTGAATTTTTTTTTCATTGCTTAAAGTCTCAATTAGTAAATTCCCCAGTATTTTCTCAAAAACCATTCCACGCTAAGCAGCAGAAGAAAAACAAAGAACAGCCAGCGCAGGTTTAGCAGTTCGTTCACCATTTCCTGAAAATAGCTGACAGGTTTAAGGTGGTTACTGTTCTCAATTTCGTCAACGAGTTGACTGGCCTGACCGGGAAGGAAAAAGTTGCCACCGCTTTGTGAAGCAAGTTGATACAACATGCGGTGGTTGGCCCGGGTTACAACGTTTTCGAGATTAACAGCAGTCACCGCAAAACTGCCGGTTTCGGTGTAGGTTTCGTTTCCAATAGTCACCTCCGATGTGAAACTGTAATTGCCCACCGGCAGCTTTCCGGCATTTAGTGAGTAGTTGTCACCCTGCACATCAAAAGTGAAGTGAAATTCTTCTCCGGCATCGTTAACAATATCAATGTTGACTTCTTCGGTTGTAATCCGCTCAAACGCATCGTTATACACTTCGGCTTTTAAAATAATGTCGTCAATTTCGGCATAAACCGGCTGGAAATCAATCATGAAATTATCTTCATTTTCGCGAAGTGCCAGGTATTGAACCAGCTGGTTAACCAGTTCATTAAACTCGTCGTGTGTTTGGTTGAAATAGTAATTGTAAAGTCTCCATCGCCAGATTCCCTCGCCAAAAATATAGCCGGTTTTCCGGCCGTTTAAGGTGCCTGTTGCAATCAGCGGTTTCGATGTTTCTATGTTTTTTACTTTTTGATAGAGCAACGGTGTAAAACCCGGCTCAAGACTGTAGTTTGCAAAAGGTACGAGCAGTGGCGGAAAGCGTAGAACAACCTCCCTGAAATTTTCGCTAAGTGTGAAAGTCCCGTAAGCAGGATTGACAATTGCCTGGGCTTCCTCCGGTGAACCGGGCATGGGGTCAATTTCAACACCTGTTGCCAGTGTGTTCAACTGGGGCAAAAATGTTTTGTTGCCTACGATAAACAGCAAAGGCACCCGGCTGTTGCGCGATTCATTAATAATGCCGGCCATTGAAATGCCCGAACTGGGAAGCTGATTTAATACTACAAGGTTGAAATCGGACAAATTTGCAGGGTACGGTTCTTCAGTAAATATGGAAACTTCGTAGGATTGTTGTTGTTCCAGCGTGCTTTTTATCGCGCCGTTATCGGGATGCGGCCCGTCAGAAAGAATCAGTACTTTTTGCTTGTTCTCCAAAACATTCACCACGAATTCAGCCGTATTATTTTCCGTGTTGCGTTCATTTTCAGTTGCTTCAATTGTGGCGGTAAAATGTTTCAACCCGGGGTCGCCCGAGTCGAGTATAAACTGGTGCGAAAAGAAATAATCGTTGTTGGGCGGTGTAATTACCGTTTCGGCCAGTTTTTTATCATTTTGAAAAACCGAGAGTTTTAACGGCTGCCCGGCCAGTTTTGAAAAACGGGTATCGATTTCAACCGGAAAGCGGTTGCCTGAAAAAGAAGTCCGGTTTACCTTCACATCCTGAATCCGGGCATCGGCAACCACAGTGGTATCGCCCATCCCGATTGTGTAAACCGGATAAGTAATTTCATCAGTCATGTTCACCGGGTTCATTCCCTGGTTGTAAATCCCATCGCCGGCAATGAGTACTGCTCCAATATTTTCATTAAAATGATTGTTGCTGATGGTGGTTAAAAGCTGGCTGTAATCTGATTTTTTTTCAGAAAAATTCAGGTCACCGTCCAGTTTGGTGTCCTGCCCGAAAGTGTAGTTTACAACAGTGTACTGGTCGCCCAGCTCACTGGTGACAAGCTCTTTGATTTCGGCAACCGACTGGGCTGCAGTTGCTGAATCGGAATCGGCAACTACCGAACCGGAATTATCCCATGCTGCAATCACAATCGGGTTTTGAACAATACGTTTCAGGTTTTTTATAAACGGCGACAACAGCAAAAAGGCAATCAGGAAAAAAGAGACGAACCGCAAAACCATTAAAATGCGAACCTGGGTTTTGGTCAGTTCCTTGTTGTCTTTGTTCTTAAAATAAAGGATGAAAACAATGCCGGCAGCTGCAATTAATATTGCCAGCAATTTAAAAAACCAATAATTTGTGCCAAATGAAATCAATGTAATCCCCCCTTCTTTTTGCGACCGTAAATATACAGAACTCCTTTTTAATACGCTGATTAATGCTTATAATTACATGAATTTTAAAAACTAATTAATTACTTTTTGGTTTCCGTTCCAAATAAAATGAAACAAATGAAACAAATGAATTTTAAAATATCGAAAGCCATTGGTTTTATTCTTTTTGTTGCTTTCGTTTCGTCCTGCGCAACCCGCTACAATCCGGATATTACTGCCGAAGAGCTTAAAGCAAGTGTAAAAATTCTGGCTTCCGATTCGCTGAAAGGACGAAAAGCCGGCGAAGAAGGTGGCCGGATGGCAGCCGGTTTTATTCGGAATGAATTTGATAAAGCTGGTCTTGAATTGTTGTATGAACAGGGTTTTCAAAAATTTGAACTGGTTTCTTCTGCAGAAATTGGCGACGGCAACCAGTTTAGCGTGGACGACGAACCTTTTGAAGTGGCAAAAGATTTCTCGCCTTATGCATTTTCAGCAAACAGTACAGTAACAGCACCGGTTGTTTTTGCCGGTTTTGGGCTCGATGTTAACAAAGACACACTGGTGTGGAACGATTTTGAAAACCTTGAAGTGGAAGGGAAGTGGATACTTGCCCTTCAGGGCGATCCGGATTTGGAAAATCCCAACAGCCCGTTTATTCCCTTTTCCACTGAGCGGGCAAAAGCGCTTACGGCTTCCGACAAAAATGCAGCCGGCTTACTATTGGTTGCAGGCCCGTCAGTTAGTGAAACCGATGAACTGTCAGCGCTTTTTTTCGATAAGAACGTGAGTCGCTATTCTATTCCCGTATTGCAGGTTACACGCGAAGTGGCCAATAAAATGCTTGCCGGAACAAACAAAACCGTGGAAGAACTGGAAGCCGAAATTCTGGAACAGAACAGTTCTGTTGGATTTGCCACCAGCGCAGAAGTTGAAGCCAGTGTGAATGTGCTGATGAATAAATCGGAATCGCAGAATGTGGTGGCCTTACTGGAGGGGAATGATGCGGCATTAAAGGAAGAATTTATTGTAGTTGGCGCACATTATGATCATCTGGGAATGGGAGGTCCGGGATCGGGTTCGCGTGCTTTAGATACAATTGCCGTGCACAATGGTGCCGATGATAACGCTTCGGGAGTGGCCGGAATTATTGAGCTGGCCCAAAAACTGGCTACTGAAAAAAGTAACAAGCGGAGCATTATTTTTGCCGCTTTTGGTGCCGAAGAAATGGGACTGATTGGCTCAAAAAAGTTCACTTCAAATCCTCCCATGGAAATTGAAAAAATTACGGCAATGTTCAATTTCGACATGATTGGCCGGCTCGACACAACTGAAAATGCTTTGAGCATTGGAGGCACCCAAACAGCCCAAGAAACAGAAGAAATACTGTATGATTTAAACCCGGGCTTTGAGCTCTCTTTCTCAGGCGAGGGGATTGGCCCTTCGGATCATGCTTCGTTTTACCTTCAGGATATTCCTGTATTTTTTATTTCAACAGGTGCGCATCCCGATTACCACACACCCAACGACGATGCTGAATTGTTGAATTATGAAGGGGCGGAAAATGTGGTTGAGTACGCTTTCTTGTTAATTTCTGAAATAGCCAACCGCGACAGTGCGCTCACTTTTCAGGAAGCCGGGGCCAAATACCAGCGCAGCATGGGGCGCTTTAAAGTTACGCTGGGAATTATGCCCGATTATGCTGGCCTCGAAGACCGTGGACTGCGTGTTGATGCCGTTTCGAAAGGAAAACCTGCCGACAAGGGCGGAATGATAAAAGGTGATATTATTACGGCCATCGATGGAAAAAAAGTGGGCAACATTTACGATTACATGAACCGTTTGCAAAACCTTGAGGCCGGTCAGATTATCTCTGTTGACATCATCAGGGAAGAGGAAGAAAAAGTCTTGCTGATACAGCTTTAACCGAAAAGAACAGGAAAAATTTTCAGGAATTGGAAAAAACAGGATACCGCTGAACTACCGAATCTCAATTATTTTTAATGTTGAAAACGAGTCTGTGAAATCAGGGGAATATCGGATTTTAAGAAGTATGTTTAACCATTTTTCCCTCTGCTGGAATTTTTACATGCCTTATTCGTAAAATCATGGATGGTACAAATGAAAGGAAAATGCCAAATAAAAAAACAGCCAAAAACTGAATGGTTACATCCAGCATTAAAATGTTTAACAGCAAAGCAAAACCCATCAAAAATACATTCGTAATTATTATGATAGTGGTTACTTTCAGGTGGCTGGGAACCAGGGCAAGTAACCGGTGGTGAATATGGTTATTGTCGGGATGGAATGGTGATTTTTTATTACAAAGCCTGATGGTAATTACCCGCAAAGTATCGATTAATGGAACCATAACCAGGGAAAAAGAGACTGCAGGTGCCGCCACTACTGAATATTGCCCGTTTTTTATTATGTTAAATTCATTGAATTTTATGATTATTGTCGATATTACGAGCCCGATTACCAGCGACCCGGCATCACCCATAAAAAGTTTATTTTTTTTACCGAATACATTGAAAAGGGAAAACCCGACGAGACTGCCTGCCAGTGCGAAAGACATGATTGCAAATTGAATATGCCCGACGATAAAAAACCACCCTCCAAAGATCGAAGATGCAAATATGGCTAACCCGCTGGCAAGTCCGTCAATGCCGTCAATAAGGTTATAGGCATTAACAATGGCGAGAATTATAAAAAGGGTCAGTAAAATTCCGGTAGCACTGTGGATTTCGTAAATTCCAAACATACCATGAAGATTTGTAATTTGCAGATTTCCTAATAAAATTAGCAACATGGCTGCAAATATCTGAACCACAAATTTTTTCCTTGCTGAAATAGCCAGCAGGTCATCTTTCAATCCGATAAAAAACATGAGAATTATGGAGGCAACAATGTATTTGAGCGATTCAAAACTGTAACCGTCGGTAGCAACAATAGTGCTTAGTACGAAGC
Source organism: Tangfeifania sp. (assembly GCF_055108615.1). Classification (NCBI taxonomy): domain Bacteria; kingdom Pseudomonadati; phylum Bacteroidota; class Bacteroidia; order Marinilabiliales; family Prolixibacteraceae; genus Tangfeifania; species Tangfeifania sp. Next base: position 10,247 of record NZ_JBSQIC010000027.1, read on the forward strand.
CTATAAAAATTGCAACTCCACCTAATGGCGGGACAGGAGTTGTATGGATTTTTCTGTTATTAATTGTGTCGAAAAGTTTTTTTTCTCTTGCAACTCGTAAAATGGGGGGAATGATAATAACAACCAGCATAAAGCTCAGGGATACAGCTAATAGGATTAAAAAAAACTCCATATTCATGTTTAGACTTTGTATATTCAGTAGCAAATGTATTAATAAAAGTTAAAACTTTTGAATATGGGGTTTAAAAAATAACCCATTGCTTACTTTGTAAATTTTTTAAAATTAAGTTCAAATCAGTATTGTTTTAAGGTTTTATGGCATTTATAGAACCTGATTTCCATAATGATTTTGTACTTTTATTACCAAATTTAAAAAATTATGAAAAAACTGTCACTATTAGTTTTGGCTACACTGTTTGCAGCGTGTTCCGGCACTACTGAAAATGAAATTGATATGCCTTATTCAAAAGCTGATTTCGAAGGAATTATTGATGGAAAAACTACCCGGATGTTTAAAATGGAGAACAAGAACGGGATGGTTGTTACACTAACCAACTACGGAGCGAAAATTATATCGGTTTATGTTCCTGATAAAGAAGGAACCTTTGATGATGTATTGCTGGGGTTCAATTCCATTGAAGATTACCAGCGTTATGGTGCAAGTCACGGCGCAGTGGTTGGGCCGTTTGCCAACCGGATTGCCAATGCGCAGTTTACCATTGGCGAAGAAACCTATCAGTTGCCGGTAAATAATGGCGAGGCCTGTTTGCACTCGGGACCAGACAGTTGGTATCGCAAAGTGTGGGATTACAAAAAAAACGGAAATGTGGCCACGTTTACGCTCGAAAGCCCCGACGGTGAATTTGGCTTCCCCGGGAATAAAACCGTAAAAGTGACCTACACGCTTACCGACGATAATGAATTGAAACTCGACTATGAAGTTTCTACTGATAAAGCCTGCCACATTAATGTGACCAACCACAGCTATTTCAATTTGAAAGGCGAAGGCAACGGGCAAATCCTCGACCACGTGCTGGTTATAAATGCCGACAAATCGACACCCGTTGTGGATGAGAACATGATTCCTACCGGTGAGATTGCAGACATAAAAGGAACTCCGCTCGATTTTACTTCGCCGCATACCATTGGAGAACGTATTGATGCGGATTATCCTCAGCTTAATTACGGTGCCGGCTACGATTTCAATTATGTGATTAACAAGGAGCCGGGCGAACTGGCCTTTGCCGCCAGCGCTTTTGAACCCGAAAGCGGAAGGTATATGGAAGTTTTCACTACCGAACCGGGAGTACAACTTTACACAGGAAATCATTTGCAGGGTACTGAAATTGGCAACAGCGGGGTGGCTTACACCAAACGTACCGGTTTTTGCCTCGAAACTCAACATTTCCCCGACAGTCCGAATCAGCCGGATTTTCCTTCAACTTTACTTCAACCGGGCGAAGTTTTTAAATCGACCACCATCTATAAATTTTCGGTAAAAGAGTAACCAGTGAATTAAATATTGACGGGGTTTTGTCACAATTGTTAAAGCGAAAAAGGCTGGCGATTGTGGCTTTTTTATGATGTTCCTGAAAAAATCAGCATACGTATTTGGCAATAATACAGCTAATTTTGGGTTTTCTTTCAGTAAATTTGAAAGTATAAAGTGTAAATTTTGAAGAAACACAGAACCGATGCAAAAAACTGGTTTAAGGATATTTTTAATGCAAACTATGAATATATCCGGAACTACTTGTATTACCTTTCGGGTGATATGGAGCTTGCTGAGGATTTGGTGCAGGATGTTTTTCTCCGGCTTTGGGAAAAACAGGATGACGTGAAAGAGGAAACAGTCAGCGCTTTTTTATTTACCATTGCAAAAAATAATTTTCTGAAAAGCAGACGCCGGGTGAAAAATGAGTTGAAATTTCGGTCGGCTTTTTTTGAAAATACAGAACACAAATCGCCGGAATATATTCTGGAAATGAAGGAGTTTGACCAAAAACTGCAGCAGGTTATTTCAGAAATCCCTGAAAAAAGCAGAACGGTTTTTCTTATGCACCGGATTGACGGAATGTCGTACAGTGAGATAGCCGGTAATCTGCAGCTTAGTGTGAAAGCTGTTGAAAAAAGAATGAGCAGGGCGTTAGCTGTTCTGAATGAAAAACTGGGCAAGAAAATCTAATTTGATAACACGGAAAACGCAAAAGGTTTTGAAAAGATCGATTCGAAATAGTATCCTGATTTTGTTTTTCATGATCGCTTTTCTGAAAGTGGGAGCGCAGAATCCGGTCATAAATTATATTTCGGAAGGAAATTCGCTGTCATCGGTTTTGGAGGAAATAAGCAACCAGTATGAACTAAAATTTGCATTCAATTCCGGTTCTTTTCAAAATATAAAAACAAATTTTAATTTGAAGGATGCCACGCTCGGGGAATTTTTGCAATTACTGGAAGAAGAATATTTCATCCGGTCGAAAAATATTGACGGAACCTGGGTGCTGGTAGCCGATTTGCCTGTTGTTTCGGAAAAGAAAAAGAAAGAGACAAAACCCAAAACGGCTGTTTTGTCCGGGGTTGTGAAAGATAAAACAACCGGCGAAAATTTGATTTACTGCAACGTGGCTACTTCCGGCAACAGGGGAGGGATGACCAATGAACTGGGATTTTTTAGCTTTGAAATACCGGCAACCGATTCAGTTTTGATTTCTGTAAGTTATGTCGGTTTTCAGCGGCTTGACACATTGGTGGTGCCTTCAAAAGATTTGGTAATTGCACTTGAACCACTGGAAATTGTGTTAGGCCCGGTTCAGGTTATCCATTACGAAAAAGAAGTTTTACAGGCCTCACCTTATGTGGACAGAATCAGTTTTAACCCATTGAAATCTTCAGAAATCCCACGAATTTCGAATGATGATTTGGGAAATGCATTGCTACTCATTCCGGGTGTGAATTTTTTGCAGGGCGGCATTTCCGGTCTCTCCATCAGGGGGAGTTCACCCACCGATAACCTGGTGCTGCTCGACGGAATCCCGGTGCTCGAAACCAACCATTTGCTGGGGAACATGAGTGTGTTAAACGCTAAATTTGTAAACCAGGCATTTGTTTCCAGGGGTGGATTCGATGCTGCTTATGGCGGCCGCGTGGCCGGATTAATTCAAATAACCGGGAAGTCGGGCGAGAACAAAAATCCTTATTTCGATGTGTCTGCCAACCTGCTCAATACAAATGTGCTGGCAAGTGTTCCGCTTTCCGAAAAATTTTCGGTAACTGCAGCCTGGCGCCGGTCGTTTATCGATCAGTGGCAAAATTACCTCTATTACCGGCTCATCGACGATGTAATTGCAAGTGAGGAAAATCCGGTTACTTCCTCCATCATTCCTACCGTTAAATATAACGATGTGAATGCCAAAATCAGTTTTCATCCTTCCGAAAAACTGGAATTCAACCTGAATTTTTTGTATGGAAACGATGAACAGAGCAGGGATTTTGAGCTGATTCAGACAAACGATTACTACCGCAATGAAAGGACGAATGGCAAAAATACAGGGGTGAGTTTCAACTGGAAATGGCAGGCAACCGACAACTGGTTTCATTCCCTTTCTGCCGGAATGTCAACCCTTGAAAGTGAACGGATTGATGAAACCGGTGAACTACAGGAGGTTACTGAAATAATTGAAAACCCGGGGCAGGGGGTTGGCAAGGGAAAAGGCCTTGCCAAAACAAAAGAACGCACATTCACCCGCGAAGTTTTCGACATTGATAATGGCTCCAATTATCTCGAGGAATTCAGGGCCGGCTGGGAAACCACATTCAAAAAGGGAATTTTTGAAAATGAGGCGGGAGCCGGATTCACCGCCAATAAATTTACTTACGATTTTTACGCGGAACGTACCGGGGCCGAAATTGAAATTGATGCCATTGCCAGTGATGCAACGCTGAAAATGATGAATGCCTTTTTTCAGCAGCGCATCGATTTGAATGAGCAATTTCATTTCAGATGGGGGTTGCGCACCAATATCGATTTGGCAAATGGGAAAACCTACTGGCAACCCCGCGGTGGTTTGGAATTTCATCCGTTCAGCGGACTCAAAATCTATGCGTTGTCCGGCGTTTACTACCAGTTTTTGTCGGGTATCAAACGATTCGATACCCAGGGGTATTTTAACCAGATTTGGTACCTGCCCGAAAACGATGGACGCGGGACCGTAAAAAGCCAACATTACATTGGCGGTGTTAAATATGAAAGCAGGGGATGGTTTATCGATATTGAAACCTACCTGAAAAATGCATCGGGCAGGGTAAATTTATTCGCTGAAGAAGTTCGAAGAGGTAACGACCTTACCGTAGCGTATTTGCCCCATGAAACCGAAGAGAAAAACCAGGGACTGGACTTGTTTATCCAGAAAAAACAACGCCATTTTAACCACATGATTAGCTATTCGCTGTCCTCTTCCGAAGTGAAAACTGAAGGCATCCTGGGTGGCGATTGGTTTCCCGATTACAACGACCGTCTTCACCGGATAAAGATTACCGAAATGGTGAACTGGCGAAACTGGACCCTCACCGGAAGCTGGCAACTGGCAAGCGGATTGCCTGCTTTGAGGTTGCAGCCTTCAAATGGAGAGGAAGGTTTTCAACGATCTGACTATTTTTCACAGCTCGATTTTGCACTGTCGAAAAAAGTTGTCCTGTCGAGGTTTGTTTTAAATGGCGGTGTTTCATTACTCAATGTTTTTAACCGCGAAAATGTGGTGGAAGTAAATTACCTTCGGTTTTCTTCCGAATCAGGTTCAATGACCGTGCGTTCCGATATTTCTGCACTCGGGTTTACTCCTGTTTTTTTCATGAATGTCAGGTTTCAATAGAAATTATCACATTTCTAAAGGTCTTTTCGAGAGCTGTGTTTGGTAGCGTTTTGTTGATAAATGGCTCAAAAATTCAATTTATCTTTCAAAAAAAAATCATTTCAGGGTAGGGGATTTTTCACGATGTGGATATAGTAAGTGTTACAAATAATTAAAAATAGTGTTCGGGAAAACTTTTTGTCTTAATGGATAAGAATCAAAATAATCAATCAATTTCGGAAAAGGCTGATATGCTAATCAGTCAGTACCACGTAAAACCCAATATGGACAAGGAGGAAGTACTGGACACTGTTTTAAATAAAATTGAACGGAAAGAAGCAAAATCTGTTCGCCGGATCAACTGGTTCCGGGCCGCAAGTATTTCGGCCGCTGCTACGGTTGCCGTTTTACTGGCTTTCTACTTTTTTACCGCAACCGTTACCATTTCTGCAGATGAAGATGGCGTATTGACTTACCGCATGCCCGACAATTCGCGGATTGTTTTGCACAACGGCAGTGATGCCGAATTCGGGAAATATTTCAAAAAACGGCAGGTGGCACTTGAAGGCGAAGCTTATTTCGAGGTTGAAAAAGGAGATGGCTTTGTTGTTAAAACAGATAATGGGATTGTCCGGGTTTTAGGTACCCGGTTTTTGGTTTCCGATAACAATAGTAGATTGAATGTTAGATGTTACCAGGGAAAAGTGGAAACCGAATTTAAAAATGAATCGTGGATGCTGGAGCCGGGGATGCAATTTGCGGGAGATGAAAGCTCTGCAAATAAAAGCAGGTTTGATGAATCCGTTCAGTTTCCTGATTTTGCGTTGTTTTCTAAAAATTTCTCCAATGCACCGCTCACCGAAGTTATTCAGCGAATTGAAGATTTTTTTGAAGTTCAAATTAATTTACAACCCGGAATAACAAAAACTTTTTCCGGAAGCATCCAAACCGCAAACCTCGGAAACGCACTGCAAATTGTGTGTGAATCGCTCCGGTTAAAATACGAATTTGAAGATGATTACAGAATAAAAATTTTTAACTATTAAATGAAAATGATTATGAAAACAAAAAAGAAACAATTGTTGAAAACGAGAATTTTAGGTATTATTTCACTGATGACTATAATGGGATTTGTCATCGGCTGTACCGAGACTTCTGATCCTGACTTGAATCCTGATACCGAGCCCGGGAATGGATACGTGGTTCTGAAACTTACCGATGCCCCGTTTCCTGCTGAATATGTGGCGGAGGCCAACATTTCTGTCGATTGGATCCAGATGCTAAGGTACGACGGCATCGATGAGCAGGAAGGCCAGAAAATTCACGAGTCTGATTCCACTCATATTCTGTTTGAACTGGAAGATACAGTGACATTCAATTTACTTGATTTGAAAAATGGTCAAACGGCTATTTTAGGTGAACAGGAAATTCCTGTCGGCAATTACGACGAAATCAGATTGCATGTTGTTGATGCCGGTATTGTATTAACCGATGGAACAGAATACGATTTAAAAGTACCGGGCGGTGATGCCAGCGGGTTGAAAATAAAGCTGGATCCTTACCTTTCGGTTGGCGACGGCAGCTATGCAGAAGTTTTACTCGATTTTGACGTGAGCCGCTCGTTTGTGGTGCGAGGAAACCTGAGTAAAGGGAAAGTAAATGGGTTTATTTTTAAACCTGTTGTAAGGGCGGTTGCCAACTATCAGGCAACAACCGGCGAGATTGAAGGGATTGTTTCCGATACTACTGATGTCCTGCTGGAAAATGCCCGCCTGACACTTCTTTCGGGCGAAGACACGGTGATTACAGCCATTACAAACGAAGAAGGGTTTTATGCAATGATTGGAATCCTTCCGGGGGATTATACCCTGGTTTCCGACATGGATGAATATATAGAGCAGCAGGAGGAGGTGACTGTTGATAAAGGAGAAGTTACAGTGCAGGATTTTGTGCTTGTTCCGGAAGACGATGAAGAAGAAAACGTAGATGAGTAATAATTTTGTTTTAGGGTTGAGATGTATTGTCTCGATTTGAAGTAAAAAAGAAAGGCACCGGAAATGGTGCCTTTTGTTTTTGGCAAATAATGCATGCTGCCGTTATTTTATTGTTGAATTATATTACAAATCTTTTCTTTCCCTGTTTCGTTTTTTTCGTACTTTCGCAGTCAAAACAAACCGCTCGGGAATTTTATGCAAAATAAAGTAGTAATTATTACCGGGGCTTCTTCCGGAATTGGTAAGGCACTGGCCGTTAAATACATTAACGAAGGCTGGAATGTGGTTATTGCAGCACGCCGCGAAGACCGCCTCCTGGAGCTTCAAAAAAAATTGAAGCCCGGCAAAATGCTTCCGGTAAAAACTGATGTTACAAATCCTGATGATTGCAGGCTTCTGATAGATAAGGCGATAGAAAAATTTGGCCAAATCGATGTACTCATCAATAATGCAGGGATTTCCATGCGGGCATTATTCAACAATACCGAAATGGAAGTGCTCCACAAGGTGATGGATGTTAACTACTGGGGCACGGTAAACTGCACCAAATTTGCCATGCCGCACCTGTTAAAAACGAAAGGTTCTCTGGTGGGAGTAATCTCAGTAGGTGGATACATTGGCCTGCCGGGGCGTGCCGGATATTCGGCCTCAAAATTTGCGGTGCGCGGTTTCCTCGAAACACTCAGGATTGAAAATCTTAAAACCGGACTCCATGTATTGATTGCTGCTCCCGGATTCACCGCCTCCGAAATTCGTAAATCAGCCCTGAAAGCCAACGGCGAAATGCAGGGTGAAACTCCCCGGAATGAAAACAAAATGATGCCGGCAGAAGAATGTGCGGCCCATATTTTTAAAGCTGTTGAAAAGCGAAAAAGAGAGCTGGTACTCACTTTTCTTGAAGGGAAATTTACAGTATTTCTTTCTAAAGTAATGCCGCGCATCCTCGATAAAATGAATTACAAAATGTTTGCCAGCGAACCCGATTCACCATTCAAATAAATCGGTTTTAAATTTAATTCAGAAAAAAGAAAAGAAGTGTCCCTAATACAATCAGAATTATAGTGCTTCGGCAATCCGGTTAAACTGAAGAAATATTTTTTTGCTGATTTTATTCTTGAATTTACTGATTACTCCTGTAAGACTGAACCACCAGACGAGTGCTCATAGAAAACCCATTAATATTCCCTCGAACAGTAATTTGAAAATCATCGTACAAAAATAACATTTTACACGTTTGGAAGTTTTTTATTCTGACATGTTTTCCTGATTGAATTATTTTTACTTTTATGTTTCGATTTTTAAAACTTGAAAAGCAATGGAAGAATTAACGGTCGGAACACGCGTTGAACATCCGCGCTACGGCGAAGGAATTATCGGTAAAAACAACCTTACCGCTTACGAGATTTTTTTTGAACGAGGGGGCAAAATTGAAATCACGAAACGAAATACCGATTTAACGGTTCTGGAAAAAAACGACGAAGCTCCTGCAAAAACAGGACTTTCGGTCGCCGATTTTGAAAAGGTTCTTACTTATGTGCTCGACCAGTACGGAGCTTTAAGCGAAGTGGTTCCGTTGGGTGAAAAATGGCACGGCGGTAAATTGCTGTTACAACCTGCAAATCCCGAACTTAAGCCAAAAGAAATTCCGGTGGAAGCATTCTTTCATAAAATTGTGATGCTGCGTGACCGTTTGCGTGTGCTGGAACAAAACATCAACAGTCACAAAGTTTTAACTGACGAAGATAAAGTGAACCTTCAGCAATATATTACACGAATTTACGGTTCACTAACCACGTTTAACGTACTGTTTTCAGAAAAAGAACACTATTTTGCAGGATCAAAATCGAAATAATATTCCTTGGCATCTTTGCGCCTTTGCGAGCAAATTAAATCCGGCAATATTAAAATAATGAAATAATTGATAACTAATATAAAATTGTATGACCAGGTTTCTTGTCTTGTGTCTTGCTACTTGATTCTTGCGTCTTAAATCTAAAAATCAGAACAATGAAACAATCAATCTTATTTTTAACCCTGTTTTTTATGACATTCTTCCTTTTTGCCCAGGATAAAGTTATAAAAGTTTGGCCCGACGGCGCTCCCAACAAAAACGGAATGACCGAGCCCGAAGAAAAATATGACGGTGTGCGGGTGCGCAATGTTTCCGAAGCCGAAATGTATGTGTATTTGCCTGATGAGGAAAATAATACAGGTGCAGCGGTGGTGATTTGCCCGGGCGGCGGTTACTGGATTGAGGCTATGGATCACGAAGGATACGACATTGCCGAATGGCTGAAATCGAAAGGAATAGCTGGCATTGTGCTGAAATACCGGCTGCCATACGGAAATCACGAAGTGCCGTCGAGCGATGCCCGGAAAGCCATCAAAATTGTACGCATGAATGCTGAAAAGTGGGGAATTGATCCGGATAAAATTGGTATTGCCGGTTCTTCAGCCGGCGGTCACCTCGCTTCCACCGTTGGAACCCGTTTCGATTACGGAAATGAAAATGCCGGTTCAGAAGTAGAAAAAATGAGCAGCCGACCTGATTTTATGCTGCTGCTTTACCCGGTAATTACTTTCCGCGAGGAATTCGGCCACATGGGTTCGCGCAAAAACCTGATAGGCGAAGGAAACAACTGGGAAATGGTGGAAAAATATTCCAATGAGCTGCATGTTTCATCTGAAACCCCTCCCACTTTTCTGGTGTTGGCCGACGACGATTCAGCCGTGCCACCCCGGAATTCGGTTGAATTTTATTTGGCACTGAAAGAAAACAGTGTACCGGCCGAAATGCATATTTTTGCTGAAGGCGGCCACGGTTTTGGAATTACCAAACACAACCAGCCGGCCGACCAGTGGCCCAATTTGTTTTATAACTGGCTCAAAGCCATTGAAATTATTGATTGATGCAGATTACACATCCTTTAAACGTATTAAAGTTTTGCCCGAAATGTGGTTCCCACCATTTTCACCAGTCGGGCGATAGGTCGTTAAAATGCGATCAGTGCAGTTTTCATTTTTTTTTCAATTCGGCAGCGGCCGTTGCAGCTTTGGTAACCAACGAAGAAGGTAAATTAATGTTGACTACCCGCGCTGTGGAGCCCGATTCCGGTAAGCTCGATCTCCCGGGCGGGTTTGTTGACCCGGGCGAAACGGCCGAAAATGCAGTAAAACGAGAGCTCGAAGAAGAACTTTCGATGAAAGTGAAATCACTCGAATACATTGGTTCGGAACCCAACGAATATATATTTTCGGGATACAGCGTTTTTACACTCGATATGGCTTTCCGCGTTATTCCCGAATCAGTATCCGGGCTGGTTGCCATGGATGACATCCTTGATTACCGGTTTTATGCTGAAGATGAAATCGATTACACGCAAATTCCTGCACCGTCAATTAAATCATTTGTCAAACAATATTTTTTAAAATGAACGAAATACGAAACCGCCTGAAAACACTACGAATGGAAATGCTAAAGCACGATCTCGATGCTTGGTACATTTCGGGAACCGATCCGCACTCCAGTGAATACCTGCCCGACCGATGGCAAACGCGTGCGTTTATTTCCGGTTTTACCGGTTCTTACGGAGTAGTGGTGGTAACCCAGGAGGAGGCCGGATTGTGGACCGATAGCCGTTACTTTATTCAGGCCGATGAACAATTGAAAGGCACAGGAATAAAAATGTACAAACTACGCGTTCCGGATGCTGTTTCACCCGGGGACTGGCTGGCACGAAAGCTTGATAGTGGCAGCAAGGTGGGTTTCGATCCGCAAACACTCACCGTGGAAGGTTATCGCAGTTTGAACAATTCGCTGCAAAAAAAAGGAATAGGTACGGTACAAACACCTGATCTTTTTGAGAAAATCTGGGAAGACCGTCCCGAAATTCCCAAAGATGAAATTATTGAGCTGGATACAATTTATGCCGGACTGTCACGAAAGGAAAAACACGAAATGGTTGCCTTAAAACTGAAAAAATCAGGAGCTGATTTTCAGGTGGTAACCGCGCTCGATGACCTGGCGTGGGGTTTTAACCTGCGGGGGGCTGACATCCCGTACAACCCGGTTTTTACAGGTTATGGCGTGATCGGAAAGAGTGAATCGGTACTGTTTACTGACCCGGTGAAAATCTCAAGGGATTTGAAGGCCCGGCTTGAAAAAGAACGGGTTGAAATTCATAATTATGCCGAATTCTGGGAATGGCTGAAATCGGTAAAAAGCCGAAATGTTTTAATCGATACTGCTTCCGCCAATTATGCGGTTTGGGATGCGCTTCATGATGATAATTTTCTGCAAGAAGAAACTTCGGTGATTTCGCTGCTGAAAGCACAAAAGAATGAAACCGAACTTGCCGGATTTGGTAAGGCCAGGAAAAAAGATGGCGCAGCTCTGGTAGAATTGTTGTTCTGGTTGAAAAACAGCATCGGCAATGAAAAAATTACAGAATACACGGTGGCCCAAAAACTGGCAGAATGCCGTGCAAAACAAAATGGATTCCGGGGCGAAAGTTTTCCGCCGATTGTGGGCTACAAAGAACACGGTGCCATCGTTCACCTGAATGTGGGCCAGGACGATGCGCTTCCTTTGGAAAAAGAGGGAATTCTGCTGTTTGATTCCGGCGGTCAGTATTTAGACGGAACTACCGACATTACCCGGACAGTGGCACTGGGTGAAGTCAGGCCACAGCAAAAAACCGATTTCACGCTGGTGCTGAAAGGAATGATGGCGCTTACAATGGCTGTTTTTCCGGAAGGAACAAAAGGTGCTAATCTCGATATTCTGGCGCGCAAGGCACTTTGGGAAAACGGGCTTAATTACGGTCATGGCACCGGTCACGGGGTGGGGCATTTTCTGAATGTGCACGAAGGCCCGATGTCCATCCGCCAGGAGTTTAATCCGGTGCCCATTAAACCCGGCATGGTCATGTCCAACGAACCTGGATTGTACCGCGAAGGCGAATATGGCATCCGCACCGAAAATATGATTGTCTGCGTGGAAAAAGAAACTACCGCTTTTGGCAAGTTCCTCGGATTTGAAACATTGACGCTCTGCCCGATTGACACTTCGTTAATCGACAAAAATCTTCTCAACAAAAAAGAAATCGACTGGCTGAACAGTTACCACAAAAAAGTGCGGGAAGAACTGAAACCTTTGCTTTCGGATGAGTTGCAAACCTTTTTGGAGGATTTGACACGGCAAATTTAAGCCATCCGTCAAGCGGTTTGAAACCGCTTGACGGATGATTTCCCGTTTTATGCATTAAATAGTCATCGGGCTTTCTACCTGATTGAAGGAGAAACTGGTAATTTCCGTCTGTTTTTTTGCGTGTTCAATCGTTATGTTAACCACATTTCCGTTTTTATCCGTTTCAACCAGTACATTTTCATTGATATCTTTGGTCTCGGTAATTTCGTTGTTGTTGAAATTCACCAGTAGAGTGTCAGTATCCTTAAAATAAGTTATCTTCATGATGTTAGTTTTTAAAATTCCTGTCAAAAAAAGTATTGTGGACTGTTTCTCCATCTTCCATTACCACAATTCGCAAATATTTACCCAAATTTTTTATTTGCGGAGCTAAAGTTATAATTTTTGATTTTATTACGGTAAGGAAAATAAATGCAGATTTTTTCCGACCTTTGCAAAAATTTGAAAGTCAATATGAACAGGAACCAGGGAAAAGGACGCAGGGATGCGTCTGACAACAGGAGAAGAGGTAAAAATGAAAGATCGTCAGGAAAAGAGCGAGCTTCAGGAAAAAAAGTAATCAGGCTGAAAAAAAGGCCGGAAGGGACCCGGTCCAAAACAGGGAAACTACCACGGAGTAAACCTGAAAGGACAGCCACTACCGGCGAAATGCGCCTGAACAGGTTTATTGCCAACTCAGGTGTTTGCTCAAGGCGCGAAGCCGATAAATACATTGCAGCAGGGCTGGTAACCGTTAACGGCGAGCCGGTTACCGAAATGGGCGTGAAGGTGAAAATGTCTGACGATGTGCGGTTTGACGGCCGCAGGCTGAATGCCGAGAAAAAGGTTTACATTCTGCTCAATAAGCCAAAAGATTTTATGACCACCACACAGGATCCGCATGCCGACCGGACGGTGATGGATTTGGTGAAAGATGCATGCGACGAGCGCATTTACCCGGTGGGCCGCCTCGACCGTAACACAACCGGCGTTTTGCTGCTGACCAACGACGGAGAGCTTTCCGATAAGCTGATTCACCCGAGCCGCAAAGTGAAAAAAATATATCAGGTAACGCTCAATAAACCGGTGGCCAAAAACGACGTGCTCCGGATTGCCGATGGCGTTGAGTTGGAAGACGGGAAAATTGCCGCCGATGCCGTCAGTTTTATCGATCCGGCCGACAAAACCGAAATCGGTCTTGAAATACATTCGGGCCGGAACCGGATTGTGCGCCGTATATTCGAGCACCTGGGGTACAAGGTGAAAAAACTCGACCGTGTTTACTTTGCCGGGCTCACCAAAAAAAATCTGCCGCGCGGCAGGTGGCGCGTCCTTTCAAAAAAAGAGGTGCAATTCTTAAAAATGAAATAGTCCGGTTTCATACCATCCAAATTCGAATTTAAAATGTAATTTTTTAGCTATCCTTTTACTAATAGTTCAGTTTTGGAAAAGGAGTTTTTGCAAATAATTCAGAAGAACCAGGGTATCATTTACAAAGTGTGCAGCCTGTATTGCGATTCTCAGGACGACAGAGATGATCTGTTCCAGGAAATCGTGGCGCAGTTGTGGAAATCGTATCCCTCGTTTCGGAAAGAATCGAAAGTAACAACATGGATGTACCGAGTGGCGCTGAATACGGCTATCACTTCGTTCAAAAAAAGTAAACGCAGGCCCGATCAAAGCCGCTTGTCGTCCCAGAATTTTCAGATTGCGGAAGAGAATTACGATACCGAAACCGAAGAAAGCATTAAACTTTTGCACAAAGCTGTAAAACAACTGAGCGGAATTGAAAAATCGATAATCCTGTTGTTTCTGGAAAATAAAAAGTACGAAGAAATTGCGGAGATTACTGGCATTACACAAAACTATGTGCGGGTGAAAATGAACCGCATTAAAAAGAAACTAAAAAAACTGATGGTTAAAGAAGAGGATTGATTATGGAACTGAATGACTTAAAAAAGGCCTGGCAGAAAATGAGTTCCAAAGAGGAACTTAACGAAAGCCAGATCGAAGAGATGCTCCGTAAGCATACCAGTAATCTGATCGAACGAATCGACCGAAATATTAAAATAGGATTCGGAATACTTTTTATCCTGATCGCCCTTTTTATTTTAGACGACTTTTTCTTTTCGCCCATGTTGCTGGAGAGCATGGGAGGCGACTTTGAAATACCCCTGTGGCTTAACTTTCTGAGCATTTTTACCAATGCATTAATTTTTACAACATTCATCTATTTTGTGGTGAAATATTACCGTGTGAAAAAAAGCTGCGATATTAGCTGCAACCTCCGCGAGACGCTCGTGAAAATAATTAAAACCCTCAAAATTTATCAACGGTTGTTTTACCTCGCGCTTATTTTCTTGTCTGCAGCCATGACAGTTTCTTTTATAACCGGTCTGTACAATGGAATGGAAGAGAGCGCCGCCGACAACGGTGTCCTTTTGTCCGATATTCCGCTGCCAATGCTACTGCTTACCATCCTGGTGGGATTTGTGGTTTTGGTGTTAATGGTTGGCGGAATATTCCTGATCATGCGCTGGGGATTTCGCCGCCTTTACGGGAATTACATTCATAAACTGAAAAATACGCTAAACGAACTCGACGAGATTATTTAATTGCCTGTTCAATTCCGGAATTTCGGGGAAGGTTGTTAATTTTGTTTCTTTAAACTAAAATTGAACAACAATGGCTTTAATAAAATCAATTTCCGGGATCAGAGGTACAATTGGCGGCAAACCGGGCGAAGGCCTCAGTCCGCTCGACGTGGTGAAATTCACTGCTGCCTATGCCACCTGGGCCAAACAAAATTCAAACAATCAAAAAATAAAAGTAGTTGTAGGCCGTGATGCACGTATTTCCGGCGAAATGGTAAGTGCGCTTGTTGTGTCCACTTTAACCGGCATGGGCTGCAATGTGGTGAACATCGGGCTGGCCACAACACCCACTACCGAAATTGCCGTTACCGAAGAAAATGCCGATGGCGGCCTGATTCTTACGGCCAGCCACAATCCGAAACAGTGGAACGCCCTGAAACTGCTCAACTCGAAAGGTGAATTTTTGAATGCTGAAGAAGGCGTTCAAATTCTTGAATATGCCGAAGCAGAAAATTTTGAATTTGCCGAAGTGGATGATTTGGGCGAAATTTCTGAAAAAGATTACACACAGATCCACGTTCAGAAAGTACTTAATTTGGATTTGGTAGATGTGGAAGCCATTCAAAAAGCCGGTTTCTCTGTGGCCGTTGATGCCGTGAATTCAGTAGGTGGAATTGCCATGCCGTCGCTTTTCAGTGCACTCGGAATAAAAAACGTGGTGGAAATCAATTGCGAACCCACCGGGCATTTTGCGCACACACCCGAACCTATTCCGGAGAACCTGAAAGAAACTTCATCGATAATTGGTATAAGTGATGTGGATGTGGGATTTGTAGTCGATCCGGATGTGGACCGGCTGGTGATTATTAACGAAGATGGTAGCATGTTCGGCGAAGAATACACACTGGCCGCCGTGAGCGATTACGTGTTGAGCCAGACTCCCGGCAGCACGGTTTCCAATCTTTCATCGAGCCGGGTGCTGCACGATGTAACCGAAAAACACGGGCAAATTTACACTGCTTCTGCAGTTGGCGAAGTAAACGTGGTGGCCAAAATGAAAGAAACAAACGCCGTGATTGGCGGCGAAGGGAATGGCGGCGTTATTTACCCGGCCAGTCATTACGGACGCGATGCATTGGTTGGTGCTGCTTTGTTTCTCACACACCTGGCCAAATCGGGGATGAAATGTTCCGGGCTGCGGAAAACATACCCTGACTACTTCATGTCGAAAAACAAAATTGAGCTCACACCGGAAATCGATGTGGATGGTATTCTGTTGAAAATGAAAGAAAAATACAGCCATGAAAAGGTGAACGACATCGACGGGGTGAAAATCGATTTTGAAGACTCATGGATCCATTTGCGTAAATCGAACACCGAACCGATTATACGAATTTATTCCGAGGCAAAATCGGTTGAGGAAGCTGAGAATTTGGCGCAAAAAATGATTGAAGAAATCAAATCGGTTATTTAGAAACATTCACTTAACAATTAATTATCTTTCGGCTGTTGAAAATTAATTTTTCAATAAGTTTTTGCTATACAGTCAGTTATTGCAATGTTTTTTAGGAAATACGGTTTATCTTTGCAGAAAAACAGGGAACGATTGTCATTGGATATTTGTTTTCAAAAATTTTGAAAGTCATGAAGAAAAAGAAGAATATAGGAATTGTAGCCCACGACAACCGTAAGAAAGACATTATGGAGTGGGTTTCATTCAACTGGAAAGAATTGGCACAGCACGATTTGATTTGCACCGGCACCACCGGCAAACTGGTTGAGGAGGCATTGATTGAAAAATGTGCCGCAAACGGGGTGGTGCCACCCACTGTCGCGCGGCTGAAATCCGGCCCGCTGGGCGGCGACCAGCAACTCGGTGCGCTAATTGTTGAAGGGAAGGTTGATATTTTGATATTTTTTTGGGACCCCATGCAGCCGCAACCGCACGATGTGGATGTAAAAGCACTGCTCCGCATTACGGTTCTCTACAATCTTCCAACAGCCTCGAACCGTTCTACAGCTGACTTTTTGGTGTCGTCGGAACTTTTTCATGAAAGCTACCAGCCAATTCTGAAAGATTATTCGGGCTATATTAAGCGGGATGTGGTTTTGGATTAATTTTATATTCTCGCGACCGGAAACAGAATATTAACCACCCGCAGGTTCCATCACCCTGCGGCTAAAAATGAAAAAAATGCAAAACGAATTGCTTTGGCTGGCCATGCTGCTGGCAAATTTTTTCCTGATTATTTTAGCGTACAAACTGTTTGGCAAGTGGGGCCTCATTATTTGGATTCCTGTTTCGGTAATTGTAGCCAACATCCAGGTGATTCAAACCATTGAACTGTTCGGGATGGTGGCAACGCTCGGTAACATTGTTTATGCATCATCTTTTTTGGTTACCGATATTTTATCCGAGAATTACGGGAAACAGGAAGCCAAAAAAGCCGTTTGGATTGGCTTTTTCAGTCTCATTTCCATGACGCTGCTGATGAACCTTGCCCTGGTTTTTAAACCCTTGGAAGGCGATGGGTTTGCATTGATAACCCACGAGGCAACCGGCACTATTTTTAAGCTGATGCCGCGAATTGCTGTAGCCAGTCTGGCGGCTTACCTGTTTTCGCAGCGCCACGATGTGTGGGCCTTTCATTTCTGGCGGAAACGGTTTTCAAGCGATAATCAACTCTGGTTGCGTAACAACCTTAGCACCATGGTTTCCCAACTCATCGACAGTGTGGTTTTTGTGCTTATTGCTTTTTATGGTGTTTACGAAGCCGCTGTGCTGTTCGAAATTTTTATTACCACCTACTTCCTGAAATGGATTGTGGCGGCTTCCGACACTCCGTTTGTGTACTGGGGAAAACGGATTTTTAAGAAAGCGAATTTTTGGATGGAATGATTTAATATTTTTCCAATGTATCTTTTTTCTAAACTGCCTCAGAAAAAAAAACAATGCAATGACTATCTGTTAAAAATAAAATTACTTTTGCAAACAAAATTTAAAAAAGCATGACAATGGACGAAGGCCCGTTTCATAGTATATCTAGGTACTAACACTTCTGTAAGGGCTTCTTGTTTCCTTACAGAATAAAGATGAAAGGAGACAATATCATGATTAAAATTTTCGAGACATTCGGTGGGTATGTCAAGATTTCCAAACTTCAAAAAAATTGCTGGATAAATGTTACCAATCCGACACAAAATGAAATTCAAAAATTAATTAACGACTTTGGATTGCCTAATGACCTTATTACAGATATTTTAGACCAGGACGAAAGGCCACGTATTGAGTTTGATGACGAGTGGACTTTAATAATAATGAGAATTCCGGTGGAAGTAAAAAATAATGGAGTGCCGTTTCATACAATTCCGCTTGGCATTTTTATAGCAGAAGATTTCACATTGACCCTCTGTTTGCAGGACAACGAAATTTTGCCAATTGGACAACCATCGCCGTTTCGGGATCAATACAAAAAAATTACCGATAGTGTTAATTTTATTCTTCGGTTATTTCTTCGTTCAGGAAATTTATATCTGAGATACCTAAAACAAGTAAATCAAATGACTTCATCAATTGAACAAGACCTTGAAAAATCGATTAAAAACAAGGAATTGAACAAATTACTGAAGATGGAAAAATGTTTGGTTTATTTCATCACCTCAATAAAAGCAAATGAAATTGTGTTGGCAAAACTTCGTAGTTCAAAAAAAATAACCACTGAAATAAACGAAGACTTGTTGGAAGATGCCTATATTGAGAATAAACAGGCCCTTGAAATGGCACAGATTTATTCCGATATTCAAAGCGGAATGATGGATGCGTTTGCTTCGGTTATATCAAATAATTTGAATGTGGTTATGAAACAATTAACACTTATTTCGATTATATTAATGATACCTACTTTGATAGCAAGCATATTTGGTATGAATGTTCCCAACTTTATGGAGAATTCATTATGGGCAATGCCCTCTATAATTTTTGGTTCTTTAATTTTATCATTTTTTGGGGTAATTGTATTCAGAAAAAGGCAATGGTTTTAAAGACTTGAAAATCATTGCGGAATATATTTTATCCGGCATTTTATTTTCAGATGAAACCACCGGGGTATATAACAAAACCCCCAAATTTCAACCCATTGTTGAAAACCCGCCAAAACATTTCCACCCAAATCGTGGTATATTTAAGTCATTATTAATCATCTCTGATCATTTTGACAATGAAGCCAAAACGAGCAGAGAAAAAAATTTGTTTTCTAAAGTTCAATTCGATCTTTCAATCTTGCCAAGTATTAACAAGCTGATAGACAGTGCATATGCGAGGTTGTTTAGGGTGTACAGAATGAGTAGTACGCATACGGCGGCAGAGTATTTAGCGGGGCTGTTACAAGTGAGTTTACTGATTTTTGAAACAGGGACTAAATCCATTCGGATATTTATTGTCATGCCGGTTTATGGTTATCGATTGTCGCTTTTAAAGGACTTTTCCAAACTTAAATAAACAACATAATTCGACCTCATCCTGAATAATTCGGGTTCAGCATTTTTTATCCGTCTCCTACCGGACAACAAAATTATCATTGTTCCAAAAATGGATGACAATGATGAGAATTCAAAAATTTATATTCCCGGTTATTCTTTGTGCGATTGCCTTCTCCGGGTTTGCACAAGACAATATTATTGAACAATATATTGATGAGGCGCTGGAGAGCAACATCACATTAAAACAAAAAACATTTTCGTATGAAAAAAGCCTGGAAGCCTTAAAAGAAGCCAAACGAATGTTTTTGCCCACTTTATCGCTGGAGGCCAAATATACCCATGCACAGGGAGGAAGGACAGTGGTGATCCCGTTTGGCGAAATGATGAACCCGGCTTACGATAACCTGGATATAATTAACCAGTCGATGGCAGCTACAAACCCGGGTTACCCCGACATTCCAACTTATCCTGACATTGAAGACTACACCCTCAACTTTATCCGTGAGAAAGAACAGGAGACCCGTTTGCAACTGCAAATGCCGGTTTTTAATTCAGCAATTATCCATAACCACCAGATAAAAAAGGAATTGGCTGACGTGGAAAAAATCAATGTGGATATTTACAAACGCGAGCTTGTAAAGGAAGTAAAAACAGCCTATATCAATTATTTAAGAACGCAACAGGTAGTTGAGGTTTATTCGAATTCACTTGAGGTTACCAAAGAAAACCTGAGAAATACCAGCAGTTTGTTTGAAAACGATAAGGTTACCATCGATGAGGTGTATGCTGCAAAAGCAAAAGTAAAAGAGATGGAAAAAGAACTTTCAAATGCTCAAAATGAACAAACCATGGCGGGCGCTTACCTCAATTTTTTGATGAACCGGGATTTGAATGCAGAAATTGAGATTCAGCGGCCGGATGAAATCATAATCAGTTCATATCAGTTGGAATCATTAAAAAATCAGGCGCTTCAAAGCCGCGAAGAACTAAAACAGTTGGATAAAAATATGGAAATCAATTTTCAGAAAATAAAAATGGAGAAAGGCGCTGCACTTCCTGAAGTTAGTTTGGGTGCAACTTATGGTTACCAGGGTGAAAAATATTCCTTTACCGCCGACGATGATTTTGCACAGGCCGGAGTTTTTCTTTCCTGGGATATTTTTACATCGGGACAGCGAAAAGCCAAAATCAGCCAGGCAAAAATCGATATGAAGATTGCCATTGAAAAAAAACGGGAAACCGAAAAGCAGGTACAACTGGAAGTGATGAACACCTATTACAACCTGCAAACGTCGCTTGAAGGAATCGGGCTGGCAAAGGAAGAACTCGAAAATTACAAAAAAACCTTCCAACTGGTAAATAAAAAATACCAGAACGGAATGGCCAACCACCTGGAACTGGCAAACGCATTGAATAACGAGGTAAATGCTGAAAACAAGCTGATTTTGGCCCGCTACGATTATTACATCAGCCAGATTGAGATGGAACGGATTACCTCTGCATACCAATTTGAAACAAAATAAAAATCAGATAATGAAGACTTTGAGAAAAATGTTCACCTTTTGTCTCCTTGCCGTTTTTTTGATGGCCTGTAACACAAAGACAGAGGAAACCGGCGGACCATCCAACGGAAAAGCGAAAGTTGTTGTTGAAACAGCGAATGAAATTTTATACCGTGATAAAATTTATGCCACCGGACGTGTTGCTTTAGAAAATGAATATAAACTGAGTTTCAAAACCGCCGGGATTATTGAAACAATTGCGGTAAAAGAAGGCGGGAAAGTGAGGCAGGGACAGTTGCTGGCATCATTAAAATTAGATGAAATAACAGCAAAAACAGAACAGGCAGAAATCGCCGTTGCAAAAGCCGAACGTGATTTTGGGCGTGCCACGGCATTGTATGCCGACAGTGTGGCGACACTCGAACAATTGCAGAATGCCGAATCGCAGTTAAAACATGCTAAACTCGATTTGGAAACAGCACAGTTTAATCTTCGTTATTCGCAAATCAGGGCCCCTCAAAACGGAGTAATTCAATATGTAAATGCGAAAGAAAATGAGGCGGTTCAGGCCGGGAGCCCGGTTTTACTGTTTGGCTCGCGAAGTTCGGTGAAAATTTTGAAAACGGCACTTTCCGATGCTGATGTGGTTAAAATTGCCAGAGGTGATTCCGCTTTTGTTTTATTTGACCCGTTTCCCGAAACCATTTTTCAGGGAACTGTGGATGAAATTTCGGGGACTGCGGATCCTTCCACCGGAACATACGAAGTAAAGGTTGAGATTGCTGATTCAGAAAACCTCTTAAAATCAGGTTTTATCGGAACGGTAACCATTCAGGCATCAAACAAGGTGAAATACATTGAGTTACCGGTTGAGTCGTTGGTTGTTGCCGATGGCAAGTCGGGAAAAGTTTATGTGACAAAAAACGGGGTAGCCCAAAAACGCACGATAGAAATTTATCAGATTGTAGGTGAAAAGCTGTTGGTTTCAAAAGGGATAAACGCAGGAGAAAAAGTAATCGTTGGCGGCCTTCAGGATCTTTCAAAAGAAACAGAACAAGTTGAATTTTAGGAACAAGTAACGAGTAAAAAGATGAAGAATCTTCCAAAATTTTCGATTGATAACTACCAGTTTGTATTGGTTATATTTTTAATTACGCTGGTTATGGGAATAAATTCGTTCCTGAATATGCCGCGAACAGAAGACCCGCCCATTGTAACCCCGGGTGCTCTGGTAACCATCATTTATCCGGGCGCCTCGCCACAGGATTTGGAGGAACTGGTAGTTGATCCGGTGGAAGAAAAAATAAATGAGCTGGAGAATATTGAAAATATTTCAACTACCATCAGCGACGGGTTTGCTATAGTAAATGTTTCGTTCGATTATGGAAATTATGACGAAAATGACAAATATGAGGAAGTAGTTCAGCAGGTAAATAATATTAGGCTGGATCTGCCGGAAGACATTCGCGAAATCAATTTCAGGAAAAAAACAACTACCGACACAAAAATTTTGCAGTTGGCCCTGGGTTCGGAAAACACGGAATATGAAGTTTTGGAAGACAAGGCGGAAGATTTAAAACGCCGGCTGGAACAGGTTGAAGGAATTAAACGGGTTGAAATAGTGGCTGTTCCCGAAAAACAGGTTCGGATTTCCATGCGCCCGGAGAAAATGGTAAACATGGGAATTACCATCGACAACATCAGCAATGCAGTAAATTCAAATAACCAGAATATTCCCGGCGGGGAGTTGAAAGTAGGGCAAAAGAGTTTTAATATAAAAACCAGCGGCGCTTACAATTCTCTCGACGAAATCCGGAATACGGTCGTGGGTTCTGCCAATGGTAAACTGGTTTATTTGAAAGATGTGGCGGATGTTAATTTTGATTATGAAGACCCCAGCTACATGGCGCGCTTTAATGGTGAACGCAGCATTTTTTTAACCGCCGAACAAAAAGAAGATAAAAATGTGCTCGGCATTATTGATGAGTCGATTGTTAAAATTGAAGATTTTAAGGCGGAACTGCCTGCAGGAATAGAATTGTATTACGCACACAACCAGGCCGAAAGCGTGCGTAGCAGTGTAAACAGTTTTATTATCAATTTAATTCAGGGAATTGTTTTGGTAGGGATTTTTATTCTGCTGGCCATTGGTTTTAAATCGAGCATTGTGATTATGGTGGCCATTCCTTCATCGATTCTTATTGGGTTGGGTTTCGTTGATTTGGCCGGATTTGGATTACAAAATATTTCCATAGCGGCGCTGGTTATCGCACTTGGCTTGCTGGTTGACAATTCCATCGTGGTTATTGAAAATGTTGAACGGTACCTGCATAAAGGACTAAGCGCTCGTGAAGCGGCAATAAAGGGAACTTCGCAGGTAGCAGTGGCTATTACCAGCTCAACCCTGACAACGCTTGCAGCTTTTATCCCCATCGCCATGATGAAAGATGCCGCCGGCGATTTTATGAAAAGTATGCCGGTTACAGTCGTGGCTACTTTGCTGGCCTCGTTGGTAATTGCACTAACGGTTTCGCCGCTGATGCTGACCAAATTTATAAAGCTGAACCCCGGGCAAAAACCAAAGGAACAACCTATACAGAAACGATTAAACAAATTTATTCACGGGCCTTTCAAAAAGATGCTGGTTTACAGTTTGAAACACACCGGGCTTATCCTTTTAATTGTGTTCCTTGTTTTTGGTTCATCGATTTTTGTCCTTTTTAATCATGTTGGATTCAGTTTTTTTACCCAGGCCGAACGGCCACAGTTTATGATTCAGGCTGTACTTCCCCAGGGAACCAACATTGACGAAACCAACCGGACGGCCCTGTATGTGGAATCGGTCCTGGATGAAATTCCTGAAATAAAACATTATACAACCAACGTTGGGCACGGGAACCCAAAAGTGTATTACAATTATTTTAGCCGGGAATATCAAAAGAATTTTGCTGAATTCCTGGTGGAACTTAAAGAATACGATTCTGAAAAGTTTGGTGTCCTGCTCGATTCATTAAGAAGTACGTTTGCTGACTATCCTTTTGCTGATATCAGGATAAAAGAATTCAGCCAGGGAGTTCCCAATGAAAATCCTGTGGAAGTGGTGATTTATGGCGATAATCTTATGGAATTGCAACGGGTATCGGGAGATGTGGCTGAAATGGCAGAACAGCAGCCCGGAATTATAAATGTGGATAACCGGTTGGAAGGCATTCGTACCGACCTGTATGTAAAAATCAATAAAAATAAAGCAGCCATGTTGGGGGTGCCGGTTTCGGAAATTGATAAAACGATTCGGATGGGTATGAGTGGTTCTTCCATTTCCAAATTTCGAAACGACGAAGGGAAAGAGTATGATATTATTCTTCGGCTGCCTTCTGAAAAACATGCAACTGTGGAAGATTTTCAAAAAATATTTGTCAAATCGATAAGTGGCAAACAGGTTCCTCTTAGCCAGCTTGCTTCCATAGAGTTTAAAGAAGGGCCAAGCCTGGTGACACATTACAACATGAGAAGGAGCTGTACCATTGGCGCCGATGTTGAAAAAGGGTACAATACCCTGGATGTGACCCAACAGTTGGAGGAAAAATTGAAAGCGTACAAAATGCCATCGGGCTTTACTTATTTTATGTCGGGCGAGGTGGAAAAACAGGGAAAATCATTCGGTAACCTTGGCAGCGCTGCGATGATTGCGGTACTGATTATACTGGCAATCCTGGTATTGCAGTTTAAATCGTTCCGTCAGCCTTTTATCATTTTCACATCGGTACCCATGGCGCTAATCGGTTCGTTTTATGCGCTGCTGATTACCGGCTTCACCTTCTCGTTTACGGCTTTTGTCGGGGCCGTTGCACTTATCGGGATTGTAATTAACGATGCCATAATCCTCATCGATTTTACCAATGAGCTGCGAAAGGAAGGAAGCAGCGTTTATGAAGCGCTGGTAGAAGCTGCACAAATCAGGTTTACGCCAATTTTAATAACCTCCGTTACTACTATCGGGGGAATGTTGCCGCTTACTTTACAGGGTGGTACTTTTTGGGGGCCGCTCGGCTGGACAATTATTGGCGGGTTAATGCTTTCCACAACACTCATATTGTTTGTTGTCCCGGTATTGTATAAACTACTGACTAAAAATGAAATTCAAGCTGAAACCATTCAGATAAACAATTAAAAAGACTAATACTATGAAGACAATTAAAATCCTGTTCATTTTAAGTGTGTTTTTTTCATCTCCGTCCCTTTTTGCACAAACACGAAAAAGTGTTGACGGAGATTGGCTTACGGCAAACAAAAAAAGTGTTATCCGCATTGAAACGGATGACCCGGGGAAAAGCCATTACGGGAAAGTAGTGTGGCTGGATAAAAGCGTTAATAGCGATAAAGCAAGCGGGGCTTTAGGGAAAGTGATGGTGAAAAACCTGGCCGCGACGGGGGAATTAAATAAATATAAAGGCCAGGTTTTTATTCCCCGTATGGAACGTTTTCGCGATGCCAAATTTGAACTGAAAGGGGACAAACTGCTGGTTACCATGAAAATTGGATTAACAACACGAACGGTGGAGTGGAGCCGGAAAAAAGATTAGAGCGACGGATTTTTTTGATAAACTAAATAATCTCAGGTTATGATATCTTCTTCGCATATTTCAAAAAACAGGTTTATAAAAGCCGGAATTATAAACAGGCTTAAATATTCGTTATTTATTTCAGCTTTTGTAAGTTTTGGAAACTTACATGCCCAGCAGAATGACACATGGAAACCGAACATGGAAGCGCAACCCGAAGTATCCGTCATCTTCCCGGGTAAAAAATGGGAAATTGCTGTCGGGTATGGTAGCTTACTATTTATGGAAGCTTCCAAATCGACAAAAAAAGAAGAGCCTTTCTTTCTCCCCAACGGGGTGAGCACCTGGCAGTTGGATGTAACATGGCATTTTCAGAATAAATTGGCAGCCAACTTTAACTTCGGTATTCAGCAGGAAAAAAATATTCCGCCAACTCCAAATTTATTTGCCATACTTGGCGGCGGGGAGCTGGAAATTGAAGGGAGCGGAGGAGGATTTGTCCCTGTAAAAGGCAGCATTCTGTATTATCCGTTTAAAAATCGTCTGCAACCTTTTCTGGGCACCGGCATGGGGCTGTTAATAGCTAAATCGCAATATACCGAAGTTAGGGGGAATATATTTGATGGAATAACAAAAACTGATTTCGTCAGCAAAGATATTGTTCCACTGTTTGGATTTAATGCCGGTTGTGGTTACCGGACAGGAAAATTGACGCAAATTGCCCTAAAAGCCGACTATGCAATTTCAAAAAAATTTGAAAATTCCATTGGAGGGTATTGCAGATATAACGGATTTACACTTTTAGCACAGATAGCTGTTGTGTTTTAAACTCAAAAAAAGATGTCAAAGCGAAATTTAATTATAAAATATTTTGTTGTTTTAGCCAGGATGTTGTCTCCGCTGTTTTGCGCTGCACAAAACGGACTGGAGGTATTCAGGCTGGAATATGGTTTTTATCCGGGCAATACACTGGAGAACAAAAATGGCGATACATTCGATGCGGGTTCACAAGTATTCACTGCTTCTTTCAGTTCAGAAGTAAATAAAAAGCTGCAATTTGAAACTATTCTTCCACTAAAAAGCCGCTTTTCATACCATTGGAAACCAAAAACATATATCGGGTTACAACATTCTGCCAACTACAATGCGTTTGTTGTAAGTAATAATTTCAGGACAGATGAACTGAGGTTTGGAAAAATCAGAAATATGACAGGCGGAATTTTTTGGGAACAAAAACTGTATAAAAATTTGTGGCTCACGGCGAGCGGAGGGGCGCTTTTTAGAAATGTAGTGTTTTTATATGATGAAAACCGCCACGAAACAGATAAATTAGTGGGAGGGATGAATTATTTTGTTAATTTAAAACTGTCTGTCAAAATGAACAAAAATGAAGGCAACTTTAATTAGAAATTTCTTTCCCCGGTTTGTTATTGTGTCGTTATTCTCTCTCGCCGCATTGTTTCTGTTTGGGATATTACTTGATTTTCCTGGCCGGTACGCTGCAGACTTATGGATAATTATTCCGGTATATATTTTATTTTACAATATCGCCAGCGAAGGAAACCTGCTGATTGACAAATATCTCGATAAAAAAATACCATGGTTTATTTCTGCCCGGAGAAGGATGTTTTTTCAAATTATAATTACCCTGGTCTGGACCTTCCTGGTTGTTGCTGTTCCGTTTATAATACGCCTGCTTTTTATATCCGGCGCTGAAATCAAAAATCCTAAATTTGCGATTTTTAACCTGGCTGTCGTTTCGCTTTTTATCATTGCTTTTAACGGAATTTATGTGGCAAATAATTTTTTCAGAAACTGGAAAACATCTCTCCTTGAAATTGAATGGCTAAAACAGGAAAAACTGAAAAGTGATTATAAACTTTTGCAGGATCAAATCAACCCGCATTTTTTGTTTAACAGCTTAAGCGTGCTGATGTCGGAAATAAAACACAACCCTGATGTGGCGTATGAATTTACCAAAAAGCTGTCTGATGTTTACCGTTATGTTTTACAGAACAAGAATCATCAGATTGTAAAACTGCAAAAGGAATTGCAATCGGTAAATGCATTTATTTATCTCCATAAAATAAGGCTGGGCGAAAAATTGCAGGTGTCGGTATTGGTCCGCGAAGAATTAAATGAAAAGTTTTTGCCGCCAATGACACTTCAGGTTTTAGTGGAAAATGCGATTAAACACAATATTGTTTCTGAAACAAAACCTTTAGAAATCAGTATTAAAGGGGATTCAGAAGGAATTACTGTTCAAAATAATCTTCAGGAAAAAACAATTATTGATTCAACACAAACAGGCCTGTCGAATATTAAAATGAGGTATTCCTTGCTCGGGTCAAAAAATATTAAAATAACCAAAACCGGGGATGAATTTTGTGTATTTGTACCACTTTTAGACGAGTAAAATGAAAATATTAATAATAGAAGATGAACGCCCTACCCAGCGCATGATAATTGATTTGGTGAAGGAGGTTGAGCTCGGTGCTGAAATTGTAGGCGCTATCGACAGTGTACAGGAGTCGGTGCAGTGGCTGAAATTAAACCCGCACCCCGAAATTATCCTGATGGACATCCAGCTTTCCGACGGCGTAAGTTTTGAAATTCTGAAACAGGTCCCGGTTACTTCCATGATTATTTTTATAACGGCTTTTGATGAATATGCCATCCAGGCGTTTAAAATGAACAGCCTCGATTACCTGCTTAAACCAGTTGATTCGGAAGATTTAAAAAAGGCTTTTAAAAAGTATGATTCATATAGCCGCAACTTTCTGAAACATAAAAACAGTGAAATCAATTTTGAAGAAATTGTGTCGGCAATTAAAAACGCTTCACCCAACTACCGGAAACACTTCCTGATTAAAACACATGAGAGTTTTTTTAGGTTGGCTGTTGGAGATGTTGCCTTTTTTTACAGTACCAACAAAATTACGTTTGCTGTAACTTTTTTAAGACGGGAATACCCGCTGGATATCTCGCTGGACAACCTTCGTGAACAACTCGATCCGGAACAGTTTTTTAAAATTAACCGGCAGATTATTGTCAACAGTGTTGCTATTGAAAAGATCCACGCCTATTTCCAGGGGAAGCTGGTAGTGGAAACCCAGCCCCGGCATTCAGAAAAAATTATTGTAGGGAAAGACAAAGCCGCCGAATTTAAACGCTGGCTGGACAAATGATGGTTTTCAAATCAGTCCTCTGTAATTGAATGCGAAAGAGAATCAATCACAACAGTTTTTAAAAAAAGTCGAACTTATGTGTTTTCTATTCGCTCATTCCCAACGCATTGTTTACCTCATCCCTAAAACTTCGTCCAAGTGGTAACTGTTTCTGGTTAATTTCAATCGTATTCCCAAAAACAGCATCAATATTCTTCACAGAAACAATATAGGATTTGTGCACCCTGATAAACCCTTTTTCTTTTAGAAAATTCTCCATGTTTTTCATCCGGTCGAGCTTGGTAAATTTCTTGTCCTTCGTGTGGATGACCACGTATTCTTTCATGCCTTCCACGTACAGGATGTCTCTGATATTCACCTTCACCGACTTGTAGCCCGATTTGACAAAAATAAAATCGCGGGTGGTTGTTTCGTTTTCACCGGCCGGAGACAAGCCGGTACTGATGCTGCCGACTTGTTTTTCCAAACGTCCGGCCACTTTGTTCACGGCTTTGGTAAACCGGTCAAAAGAAATAGGCTTCAGCAGGTAGTCGGCCACATCCAGTTCGTAGCCTTCGAGGGCATACTCGGAATAAGCCGTGGTAAGAATAATCGCCGGCTTTTTTTGAAGGGTACGGATAAGTTCAATCCCCGTCAGTCCCGGCATTTGAATATCCAGAAAAACCAGATCGGCTGCCCCTGTCTCAATAATTTCCCAGGCGTCCTTTGCACTGCTAAAAACAGCCAGCAGCTCAAGTTGAGGCATTTTTGCCACATAGTCGCTTAAATACTGACGGGCAATCGGCTCATCATCCACCACGATACATTTAATACTTTCCATTACAACTCCTCTTTTTTTGAAAAAACCGGAAACCGGAGCGACACCATGTACTCGTCTTCCTGTTTCACGATTTCAAGTTCATAATTTTCCCTGAAAATCAAATCCAGCCGTTTCCTTACATTTACAAGTCCAAGCCCTGCCCTTTTTGTTTGCACGGCTTTTTTATCTTCCCGGTAACTGTTTTTACAAACAAAAAAGAAACGTCCCTTGTCATCCCAGATATCCAGTTCAATCCACCCTTCATCTTCCCGGCCGATGGTCCCGTGTTTAAAACAGTTTTCTACAAAAGGAAGCAACAGCAAAGGCGGGATAAAACCAGTTTGCCGGGCCACGTTAACCGAAAGCCGGATATTTTCAGGCTGTGAGATGCGCTTTTTTTCCAGGTCGAGGTAATTCCGGATAAAATCCAGTTCTTTTTCCACCGGCACTAATTTTTGCTCGGTCTCATAAATCAGGTAGCGCATAGTGTCCGAAAGCCCCAGTACCATTTGAGGGGCAAGTTCCGACTTTGAATAGGTAAGCCCGTAAAGATTATTAAGCGTATTGAACAAAAAATGAGGGTTGACCTGCGATTTCAGGTACAGGATTTGGGCTTCCTGGCTGCGCTGTAATTCTTCACGGCTTTCCTGCTCTTTCTCAGCCTTATGTTCATACAGTCTAAACAAGGTAGCGACAAGCAGGATAACCACGTTCATAATAAATCCGGGTAAATAGGCAGCCCTGCCTGGTTTTAAACGGTTAAGCAATTCAGGATTATACCCCGGGTTCAAGTCCCTTTTCGATTCTAAAAATTCTCTTGGAACCCGGCCGGTAA
This sequence comes from Tangfeifania sp., assembly GCF_055108615.1. NCBI lineage: Bacteria > Pseudomonadati > Bacteroidota > Bacteroidia > Marinilabiliales > Prolixibacteraceae > Tangfeifania > Tangfeifania sp. Next base: position 40,235 of record NZ_JBSQIC010000027.1, read on the forward strand.
AGCCCGGGACAGATTCTGGAAACAAGCCCAGCAATTTGACCCGTAATATTGAAAATACAATACATAACAAAACGGCAAACACGCCGAACAAAAGATATTTTTTGCGTTTGACCAGAAATTGGGTCGTCAACACCCACCCCGAAGCATAGAACATCCCGGCAACCAGCGAAATTCCGGCAACCGCCCTGGCTATTGCCATTGCCCAGGGCAAAAACAATGCGAAAGAAATGTAGAGGAAATAAGTGAGGGTTAACCAAACGCTGATATGTACAAGCATTTTCTTCATACGGCAATAGTACAAAATTAGTCAATTCAGGATAAACCGCTTAACCCAACGTCATTTAAACTTCAACCAATGGTCAAAACTATCAACATGCCGTTTATTGACTTGTCAGGTTATTGGTGTAAAAGAATGTGCCGTTTGATGAAAAGTTTTCCATAACGCGGCACGGAGGGCGTAAGTTTGAACCAAATTCTAAAGTGAAATATTATGCAAACAAAAAACATTTTTATTGGGACAGCAGCACTACTTGTAATAATTACGTTCAGCAGTTTTGCGCAGGGCAGGCAAGATGGTTTTCGCGAGTTGTTCAGGAAGAGCCCGGAAACCCGTGCACAAGTTGTTACTATGGTCATGAAAAACAAACTAAACATGAAGGAAGCCCAGGCCGAAAGAGCCTTACAGGTTAACCTGAAATATGCTAAGTTGAGCCAGCCCTACCTGAAAGTGGAAGGTGTGGCAATGGAAAATACCGCTGAACTGCTGGCGCTCAACAAAAAGCGAGGCGCTGAATTGAAAGCTATTCTTACTTCGGAACAAATTAAACAGGTGGAAAACATCCGGAAAGAGTGGATTGGCCGGATGGAAACCATCCTGGGCCATTTAAAAGAAAACGATTTTTAATAACCATTAACTTAAAATTTTTAAAAATGAAAACAAGAAATCTGTTATTAGCGGGTATCATTACCCTTTCAGGAATGTTAATTTTTACTTCCTGCAACAAAGATGACGAAACGGTAGCTGAAGACGAACCGGCTACCGAAGTGGAAACGGCCGAAATGGTGGCCTCAGCCCTGGCCAGCGGAACTTCCGGTGCCGCGTCGGATATTGAAACCGCCGCCGCGCTTGCCAACGAGGCGGTTGGTAACGAAAGTAACCTGAAGTCTGCCAGAACGAATGACAAAAGTTTAAGTTGTGGCGAATCGGCGGATACCACAATTGTTACCACGGGCACCAGCGTAATTACCTATGATTATACGAAAATCTATAATTACACATTGGAGTGCGACGAATCGGAGAACCCCGTGAAGCTGGATGTAAGCTTTAGCTACAACGGTGAATTCGATGCCCCCCGCATGGCTTCCACTAACTCGGGGAGCGGTGATTTTGAAATCACAAACATTGAATATACTTCCGACATGTTCCTGATAAACGGCACGTGGCAACGAAGTGGCGGGTTCGAGTCTAAAATCCGTAACAAGGCAAACCGCCAGGCCACGATTCAATTCGAGCTTGTTGATGTAGCCGTTGAAAAAGAACCTAAGGAAATCGACAACGGGACCATTCATTTCACTATTGAAGGTGGTAGTGGACACGGTTCTTTCAGTTACGAAGGGACCATCACGTTTACCGGCAACGGGGAAGCAACTATCGAAATCTCCGGTTCCCGCTATGTTACCAACATGGAAACAGGCGAGGTGGAAGAAGAAGGGGCTTAAAGGAAAGAAAAACAGGAAAAGGTAGTTTTTGTTTATAGGTAGTCCCTAATAAATTACACATCTCACATGCCGGTGATAATTCACCGGCATGTTTTTCACTTTAAAATGGTTTTAAATGAAAAGATATATATCATTCTTTTTCTTTTTGAACATGTTAATCCTTTTTAGTTCCGGTTTACATGCCCAGAGGTGCGGAACGATGGCCTTTGATAGTTTAAGAAGGGAGAAATATTCTCTTCCTTCCCTGGCAGATTTTGAAAATTGGATGAACAAAAAGATGACTCAGGATATCAGGTTGAAGTCTGTCCAGATATATCGCATACCGGTTATTGTACATGTGGTACATAACGGCGAAAATCCGGGTGAAGGTGCCAATATTAGCTATGAACAGGTTGCGTCCCAGGTTCAGGTATTAAATGAAGATTACAGGCGTATGGCCGGCACCCGCGGGTATAACAACGATCCTGACGGGGCCGATACGGGCATTGAATTTTACCTTGCCGGATACGGCCCCGATGGTGAAGTCCTGCCCGAGCCAGGTGTTGACCGCATATTTGACGGGAGGCCCGTTTGGCCGGCGAGCCCGGTCCGCAACCCCATTGAAACCGAACTTAAACCCGCTACAATATGGGATACTGAAAGGTACTTTAATATATGGACCGTTAATTTTGGCGGGTTTGTATCAAGAAACTTGTTGGGCTACGCACAGTTCCCGGATATGTCGGGCCTGGACGGGCTGGAAAGCTCAAACGGGAGCGCTGAAACCGATGGGGTAGTAATAGGTTACCAGTATTTCGGGAGCAGCGGCAAAGGGAATTTTCCTGAACTTTACGCCCCCTATGACCTGGGCAGGACAACCACGCACGAAGTAGGGCACTGGCTGGGCCTTCGCCATATTTGGGGCGACGGGGACTGTTCCGCTGATGATTATTGCA
>NZ_JBSQIC010000028.1:0-42502 GCF_055108615.1 Tangfeifania sp.
AGAACCACATCGCCGGCTGCTCCAGAAGAAACTGGCCGAGGAAATTACAATCATGGTGCATTCGAAAGAGGATTACGAAATGGCCGTGGAAGCCTCGCAAATTTTATTTGGCAAAGGTACTGCAGAGCAACTTCGCAAGCTGAACGAGAGTACTTTCCTTTCTGTTTTTGAGGGAGTTCCGCAATTTTCAGTTTCCAAAACCGAAATTGAAGCCGGGGTAAATGTGATTGATTTGCTGGCCGAAAAAACACAGGTTTTTCCCTCGAAAGGAGAATTGCGCAGAACAATTAAAGGAAACGGCCTCAGTATCAACAAAGAAAAAGTAACCGATGCCGAGGTGGTTATTGGGAAAGAGTTTCTGATTGACGATAAATATATACTGGCTCAAAAAGGGAAGAAGAATTATTTCCTCCTAATTGCCGAATAATGCGTTCAAAAATCTGTTAAACAATACTAAAAATGGCTCCGGTTCGTTCCATAATTGCTATCAAATAGAAACCACATTTATGAATAATTTTTTTGATAATCAGCGTATCCTTCATCTGATTTGGAGGCGGAAATTTCATTTTGTAATTGTCGGGATTGTGGCTATTGTTTTATCGGCCATTTTTTCGGGGCCGGCATTTATCAAACCCAAGTATAAATCCACCGCCCGAATTTACCCCACCAACCTCTGGGTGTTGAGCGAGGAGTCGGAGTCGGAGCAAATGCTCGAGATTATCAACTCGCGCGATATCAAGCTAAAAATGTTCGATGCTTTTCAGCTGGACGAGGTGTATAAAATCAGCCGCGACAATCCGCATTACCTCACCTATATGCTCGACATTTACAACAAAAATGTGAGCGCCAGCAAAACCAAATTTGAAACGGTGGAGATTGAAGTACTGGACTATAATCCACAAAGGGCCAGTGATATGTGTGATTCCATTATCCATTTCTACAATAAAAAAGTGCGCAACATGCATAAAGCCAAAGATTGGGAAATGGTGAAAATTTCAAAAAAAGGCCTTGAAAAAAAATATGACGAATTAGATACACTTACAGCTCAACTTAATGCGGTACGTAAAGAATACGGAATACTGGATTATAAAAGTCAGGTGGAAAAAGTAACTGAAGGCTACATGGAAGCGCTGGCCAACGGGCGAACTTCCAGTTCAAATACCCGGGAAATCAGAGAGTTGTATGATAATCTGGCTGAACAGGGAAGTGAGGCTGAATGGCTGGAGAACAGGCATGAATTTTTAATAAATGCCATCGATTCGCTTACCACATTGTACGAAACCCACTTGAGTGAGTATGAAAAAGATATCACCTACGCACATGTGGTTGAATATCCCGTTCCGCCCGACAAAAAATCGTACCCGGTGCGCTGGCTGATTGTGGCATTTTCTACGGTTTCGGCCGTGTTTGTTGCCTTACTGGTTTTTCTTGTTCTCGATTACCGTAAAAAAGACTAACTTTTGTTTCGTAGCAATGCCATAAGAATTACCCTTTTTTACCTCATCTCAATAAGTTTTATCTTGTTGAATATCTATTTCGTGGTAAAAAGAGATTCGCTGATAATCAATGCCCTTCCGGCATTGCTCGCTGTTTTTTTGCTGGTTGTTTTTTCATTCGATAAGCTTATTTACCTCGTTGTTTTTTTTACCCCCCTTTCGCTCCCGCTCAGCGAGATAATGCCCGGGCTGAGTTTCAATATGTTTCTCCCCACCGAACCTATTTTGTTTGGGTTGCTGATTCTTTTCCTTCTAAAAATTATTCATGAACGAAACTTTGATAGGGATATCCTGACTCACCCGGTTTCAATGGCCATTTATCTTAATTTAATATGGATATTGCTAACCAGCCTTACCAGCACCATGCCGGTTGTTTCCGTTAAGTTTTTGCTGGCAAGAATTTGGTTTGTTGTTTGCCTTTACTTTTTAACAGCAAAAATTTTTAAGGAGGGCAAAAAAATGGAACAATATATTTGGTTGTACCTTATTGCGTTTTTAGTGGTTATTTTTTACGCAACCTACCGACACTGGGGTTACGGATTGTGGGACAAGCAGGCTGCCCATTTTGTGGTTTCACCTTTTTACAACGATCATACTTCGTATGGGGCGGCAATTGCCATGTACCTGCCATTTGCCATGTTGTTTGCCTTTAGTAAACAGTACTCCAAAAAAATACGGAATGCAGCACTGGTAGTTTTGGGAATATTATTTATGGCTTTCATTTTATCCTACAGCCGGGCAGCCTGGGTGAGTATGATTGCAGCCTTTGGGGTTTGGGTAATTATTAAACTTAAAATCCGGTTTCAGCCCATTTTTATTTCAGCCATTATTGTGATCGCGCTGGTTTTTTCTTTTCAACAGCAGATTGTAATGCATCTCGAACGCAATTCCGATGAGTCGTCGTCCAACTTAACCGAGCATTTTTCTTCCATATCAAATATTTCATCCGATGCCTCGAACCTGGAACGGCTCAACCGATGGGGGTGTGCCATCAGAATGTTCAAAGAAAAGCCGGTATTTGGCTTCGGGCCGGGCACTTACATGTTTCAGTATGCTCCTTTTCAGTTGAAAAAAGAGCGTACAATAATAAGTACCAATGCTGGTGATCGTGGAAACGCCCACAGCGAATACCTGGGACCGCTTTCAGAATCGGGGGTGCTGGGGCTGGTAACTTTTCTGATTATTCTGATTACTGTCCTTTACACCGGAATTCATGCCTATACCCGGTTAAAAGACCCACGACTGAAGGGAATTGTGCTGGCAGCCATTATCGGGTTAGTTACTTACTACGTGCATGGATTTTTAAATAATTTTTTGGATACCGATAAATTGTCGGTTCCGTTTTGGGGGTTTACCGCCATGATTGTTGCTGCTGATATTTATTCGGGACGCGAAGCAAAAGCAGTTGAAGAAAAATAAAAACTCGCACTTTCTGTACGGGTCAATAACAATATTCATTTACAAGAAAACCACCGGAATTTCGTTTATAACTCAATAGGCACGCCGTTGTAGAAGTCCAGGATTTTGGCACGGAAAATATACTCGTACCGGGCCTGCAACAGTTCCGACTGCGCTGTGGTGAGGTTATTTTTACTCTGGTTGTATTCCACAGAATTGACCATTCCCACGTTAAATTTTTCTTCGGTATAACGAAATGCTTCGCGGGTTGATTCAACGGCTTTTTCGCTCGAGACATAGCGGTTTAGGGCGGCAAGGGCGTTGGTGTAGGCCTGTTCAATATCTTTTCGCAATAAATTTCGGGAACTTTGGAGCTGGTATTCGTAATCGGCAATTTGCAGTTGGGCATTGGAAACGCCGTGTTTTACCTGAAAACGATTGAAAATAGGGATGTTCAGGGTGAATCCAAACCCATACCGGCTGTTGTTTTTTAGTTGTTCGCCAAAAGGCAGCTGTTCAAATTCGCTGTTGAGAATGTTAAAATACTGGTTGTTGTAGTTTGCCCCAAAACTCAGGTTGGGGTACCGGTTCCCTTTCACGATATCGAGCTGGCGTTTGGCGCTTTCAACCCTGAGCCGGGCAGCTTCAATTTCGGGGCGTATTTTCACTGCTTCCGAAAACACATCGAACGAGTGGGCCATGGTAACATTGGCTTTAACCTCGGGTAAAACGGGCTCTTTAATTTTAAAACTTTTTTCAACCGGCAGCTCAAGCAGCTGGTACAAATTCAGGTAAGCAAGTTTCACCCGGTTTTCGTCGTTTACCAGTTGCAGCTCTTCGCGTGCCAGCTGGGCTTCAATTTCGAGCAGGGCGCCGCGGGCCAGGCTGCCGGCTTCAATCAGTTTTTCTGTGCGGTCGATTTGTTGTTTGGTCACTTCAATTTGTGCCTCGGCAATCTGTGCCAACTCCTCGGCAAATAAAATTTCGAGGTAGGCAGCGGCAATATTCAGAATTATGTCATCTTTGGTTTTTTCCAAATCCTGGATGGCAGCCTGTAAATCGAGCCGGCTTTGTTCAATGGTTTTTTGCAACGTAAACCCGTTAAACAGCGTTAAGTTTGAGTTCACATAACCGGTTAATTGTGTTGAGTTTACATTTTCATACACATTGTCGTTATTCAGCGACCGCCCATAACTGAAATTGTTTGACGCACCGGCATTCAGGTTGGGCAGCCTGTCGGCCCGTGCCTGGCTAACCTGGTTGCGGCTGTATTGGGTGTTCAGTTCCTGCCGTTTTATCTGAATGTTATTTTCCAGTGCATAATCGATACACTTTTGGAGCGTCCACTCTTCCTGGGCTTCCGAAACAGTTGAAGCGCCGAAAAACAGTACAGCGGTAAAAAGTATTATAATCCTGTTCATTTTTCTATCGATTTTTTTTTGATGATTTCAAAAATATGATTTGCAGTTATCCTTCCGTAATTTTGAGCTAATTTAAATAAACCAAACCGAACTACCTACGTTAACCCTGGCTGGTTTCTCCTTCTGTTGCCTTTACCGGATCTATTTTCTCTCCTTTTACTTTGTCGTCTTTTGTCAGGCCGCTTTTAATTTCAATGTTATAGAGGAAAAACAGCGTTCCTCCGAATACACCCACTACCTGAAAATAAACACCATTGATTTTTATATACTCCCCAATCGGATCTTCCCCTTTTTCAAAAAGCACTTCTTCCACCCGCTCACCAATAATGCACACTTTGCGGTTTTGCAAAATATCGATTTCATTCAGCAGACGGCCTTTCACCGGTGTCCACGGATCAATTTTGAAATAATCGGGATAATCGCCTGTAATAAGAACCCCAGCAGTTCGTTCCGCAGTTTTGCAGCCTTTTTTCCCGACATGTCTTTTATTAAAGTGCCGTTCAGGTAATAAGAACCCTTGTCGTAATTGTCGAGGATACCCTGGATGTTGAGCAGGGTTGATTTTCCCGAACCCGACGAACCCATAGTAGATACAAATTCACCCTGTTCTATTTTCAGATCGATTCCTAATTTCCTGTCAATTGGCTTAATTTATTCGACAAACACCCATTTCTTTTATGTGAAAAACAGTTTTTATCAGTTTTTCAAATTGAAGCAATTTCTTTTCATGGCTTTGAAGCAATTTTCCCTAATTAATTTGTGAGACGTGCCATATTGCGAACAGTTACAAATTTTCTGCTTCGGAAGTAAATTGCCTGAATCAAATGATAAATCAACAATAAAATAGGTTGAGTAGTAATATTTGACTGATAAACAGGTATTTTTGCCTGACGAAAGTAAAACGATTCATTTTTTCGGGGAATAAAAAATTCTGCTTTTGAAAAACAGTTTGATTATTTACTTTTGAGTTGAAACTTTTTAAAATGGGATTTAAAACACTTACTTTAAAACTGCCAACTAATTTTACACCGGAGCAACTGAGGGAAAAAATCGGAAGACAATTACGTATTCGTGATTTTTCTTTTCAGCTGGAGCATAAAAGCCTGGATGCACGCAAAAAATCGAACATTTTCTGGCAGGTAAGAGTAGTTGTCAATTCGCCCGAAATAAAAGGAGGTGATGCACCGGCAGATGAAAACCTGGAAATCCCGTTCCGGAAAAGAAGAGAACAGGTAGTTGTAACCGGAAGCGGCCCGGCCGGTTTTTTTGCTGCCCTGGTTTTACAAAAAGCAGGTTTTGAGGTAACGATCATTGAACGCGGTTCGGATGTAGTCAAACGCGCGAAATCTATTTCTGCTTTTGAAAAAACCGGGAAGTTCGATGCTCAAAATAATTATGCATTTGGCGAAGGCGGTGCCGGTACATTCTCCGACGGGAAACTCACTTCCCGTTCCAAACGTATTTCAAAAGAGAAAAATTTTATTACTGACAATTATATTGAAGCCGGCGCACCGGCAGAAATTGCATACATGGCACATCCGCACCTCGGAACCGATAATTTAAGAAAGATTGTTAAAAACCTGCGGGAGGAATTTGAAAATAAGGGAGGTAAAATTCTTTTTGAAACGCTGCTCGAGGATATCATCATTAAAAAATCCAAAGTTACTGAGGTCGTCACTACACAGGGAAATTTGACTGCGGATGCGCTGTTTGTTGCTCCGGGCCATTCGGCTTATGAAACTTACCGAATGCTGATGCAGCGCGGCGTACAGTTTCGAACCAAGAATTTTGCGATAGGAAGCCGGATGGAACACCGGCAGGAGATTATTAACCTTGCGCAATGGGGCAAAGAAAAATTGCCCGGAGTAAAAGCGGCGGAATACCGCATTACATCGCCGGCCGATGGAAAACACCAGGTTTTCTCCTTTTGTATGTGCCCGGGTGGAGTGGTGGTTCCGGCTGCGGCTTATGCCGATACCAACATTGTAAACGGAATGAGCTACTACGGCCGTGGCGGGAAATTTGCCAATGCCGCCTGCGTTGCCGCCATTCATCCCGATGAGCTGGCCGGAAAAACAGTTTCGCCCGGTGAAGCGTTGAAAATTGTTGAAAATTTGGAGCGGAAATTTTATGAAATTGCTTCCGGTTACACGGCTCCAGGCTGCTCTATTGAAGATTTTCTGCAACAAACAACCCGGAAAAATCAGTTTGAATCCAGTTATCCGCTGGGTGTGAAACCGATGCCCCTTTGGAAATTGCTGCCAAAACCTGCAGTAAAATCCATGCAGGAAGGATTAAAGGATTTCATCCGTAAAATGCGTGGTTTTGAAACCGGTAATTTAATCGGATTGGAAAGTAAAACTTCATCGCCCATCCAGGTATTGCGCGAAAAAAATGGGTTGTGCACCGGATTTGAAAATCTGTATTTTGTTGGCGAGGGAAGCGGTTACTCAGGGGGAATTATTTCGAGTGCTGCGGATGGAATTAAGGCTGCAATGGGATTTGTTCTTGAAGAGTAAATGCATCAATTAATTCTCCTTATTTTTGTGCAAACAAATTTCAACACCATGAAGAGTACGTTTTTCCTTATATGGGTTTTTCTTTTGGTTGTTTCAACACCAAAAATTGACGAAGCCCACTTCACTTGGCCTAAAGACACCAAAGCTGCGGTTGTTCTTACCTACGATGATGCCCTCGACTGCCACCTCGATGTGGCAGTCCCGCAACTTGACGAGTTCGGGTTGAAAGGCACCTTTTACTGTACGGGGATTTCACAAAGTTTATACAACCGGCTGGATGAATGGCGCGAAACAGCGCAAGATGGCCATGAACAACGAGCACAGCAACGAGTATTACTGTGCTACGTTTTTGGAAGTGATGGAATACATTAAAGAAAACAATTAATTAATGATGCTCTTCCAACTCCAGATGGGTTAATTCATCAGAAATTTTGAAATCGTATTCCGGGTATTCGTACATGGGCATGCGCGGTTCTGTTTCGCCCAGCGAGTAACCATAAACGCCTTCATATTCTTCAACTTTTTCTCCCATATCGTACAATTGCCGCAGGTATTCCGATATTGATTTCGACTCAATTACAATAACTTTCCCCATATCGTCAATAATCGGGCTGTGGTTACGTGTGCGGTCGTGGTCGAATTCCAGGATGCGCCTCCCGTAACGGGTAATTCCAATGGTGCGGAAGGTGAGGCTTTTCCCAACACCGGGAAGGTTCATAATGTTGCGGTCGGTGGCAAGGAAAGGTATCGCATGTTTTTGGCGCAAAGCATCGATGTTTTCGGTTAATTTTTCAGCATCATGGGTAAGTGTTCGCAGGGTTTCCATTTCATCCTGCGGGAGCTTTCCAATGTATTTTTCTTCCAGCTCTTCCTGCACGGCACGGGCATTGGGTGTGAAGTTGGCGCTGTTTTCCTTAAATCCTTTCACCGTAAATGTATAATAAGTGAGAACGCCAATATCGTTTAACACTTTACGCAATTTTGCAGAATGTCCCCTTCGTGAGGCTGGTGCTGTAAAAACCAGTTGGTTAGTTACTGACCAGCCGGCACTGAGCAACATTTCAACAGCCTTTTTTGCTTCGGGTGTTACTTCCATTGGCGATTCAAAATGGGTTTGGATAACGAATTGTTTCACCCCTATTTCCGAAGCTTTTTGCTTGAAATCGGCCAGTATGTTTACCAGTTCGGGAGTAACCCGCTGCGGAATGTAAACAGGCAGCCGGGTACCAATTCTTATGCGTACAATCTCTGCATATTTTTCGCGGTCAGGCCGTTGTTTGTTCTCTTCTTTTTTCCGAAGGGCCATGTTATACACTTCATCCAGGATGTTTTTCAGGCTTTTGTCTGAGCTCATCAGTGCGTCGCCGCCGGTAATAAGGATATCGCGCAACTGGGCATCGTCTTTAAAGTATTCAAGCAGAAGGGGCATTCGCTCGCTCCAAGATTTTTCCGGTTTCAGCTTTTTCCGGTTAAAGTTGTAGTGGCCATTCTGGAATTCGTACATGCGCTGGCAGCTGGCACATAACCCGCCACACGTTCGCCCCACCGTATCGGGGACAAAAATGGCCACCTCGGGGTAGCGGCGGTGTATGTTGTGCGACGACGGCAGCAGCCAACCCGCTGCATTGGGTTTACCGGGCTGCACTTTGTCCTCTTTTTCCCAGGCTTCAATAAGGCCGAATTCTTCAACCAGTTGTTTGCTGTAAATAATGTAACAGCGAATAGCCAAATCGCCGCCAACTGCAAATCCCGGGGTTTGAACATTTAAAAGCGACAAATAGTATGGATTGACAAAGAACGGAATGCCTTTTTTTTCCGCTTCGTATAAAATGTCCATCGTGTCGGGGTCGAGGGAGTAATCGAGCATTTCGTTCAGCAGCCCGGGCGAGCGGACTGCAAATTTCAGGTGAAAGCGACTTTCGTTCCACCACTCCAGCATCTTTTCTATTTTTTGTTTTTGGGTAAGACTGGGTTCAAGATTGTAACGTCCCGTTTTTATTTCACCATTTTCAATTTTTCCTATCAGAATGCGAATTATCCGGTCGCGGTTTTGTCTTCTCAGCTCGGCAATGTTTTTATCAGTTCCGGCGGGGTAGCGTCTCATCCACTTTTCAATTTCCGCGCGTTGCGGAATTTCAGGTTTTAATTTGCCATTCAGCTGGCGGAACAGGCGAAGCATATCGTGAAAAAAATCGGGTTTGGCACCCCCGATTCCGAAGTTGGTGGCCAGCCACATCATTTTTATGGGGTTGGTAACAGCCATTTCGCCGTGAATATTCTGGTCGGGAAAAGCCTCTCCGGCATGTTCAATATAATCCAGCAACCGGATGGCTGCAAAATCTTCCCAGTTCAATTGTTGAAAAAGCTCATGATTATGATCCTTCTTTTTATAGAATGCCTCTGCGGCCGGGTTTTTTTTCAGCATCGGGCGTACCCATTCTTTAATGGCTTCCATAGCCTCTTTTTCGTTGGACGAACTGCGCAGTATTTTTTCCAGTATCGGATTTTCTTTCAGAATTGTAAGCAGTATTCTGCGTGCATGAACATTTATTGCGATTTTATCAAGGTGTTTTGTTTCCATTTTTGAATTTTTTAATCAATCGTTTGTTTTGAAAATAGCAAAAAAATGGGAAACGTCAAACCACGAGGGCGTTGATGCATGTTTTTTAAATACTTTTAACAAGAAAAATAACACACTAACATTATTAACTGCTTCGTTTTTTAAAATCGGTTATTGAAATTCTTTACAGGTAACACAATTCAATTATCTTTGCGCTGATTTTTAGTGAATTGTGACCTCCCATCCAAACTACACCTTCAACAAAGGGAAAAAGAAAACAGGGGAGTGGTTAAAATTGATTTGAAACAGAAATTTGATACAATAAAATATGGCACATAAAGCTGGTTTTGTAAATATAATCGGGAATCCAAACGTGGGTAAATCCACCATAATGAATGAATTGGTGGGAGAAAAATTATCGATTATTACCAAAAAAATGCAGACCACGAGGCACCGCATTAAAGGAATTGTAAACGGTGAAGATTTTCAGATTGTATATTCCGACACACCCGGAATTTTGAAGCCCGGTTACAAGCTGCAGGAAACCATGATGAAATTCGTGGACTCGGCACTTACCGATGCCGATGTGATTTTGTTTGTTACCGATGTGGTGGAACAACCCGATAAAAACCCGGAGTACATTGCACGCATCCGCAAATCGAACATGCCGGTAATTGTGCTCATCAACAAAATTGATTTGTCGGACCAGAATGAGGTAACCCGCTTGTTTGATTACTGGAGCGAGGTATTTCCCGGGGCCGATATTTTTCCTGTTTCTGCCCGCGAAAAATTTAACCTTGAACCCGTGTTAGCCCGCATTCTGGAACTGCTGCCCGAAAATCCTCCGTTTTTCGATAAAGACCAGTTCACCGACCGCAGCGAGCGTTTTTTTATGCAGGAATTTATCCGCGAAAAAATATTGCTGGCCTATCAGAAAGAAGTTCCTTATTCGGTTGAAATTGAGGTGGAGTCATTCAAAGAGATGGAGGAAATTATTCATATTGAAGCCGTAATTTATGTTTCGCGCGAAAGCCAGAAAGGAATTATAATTGGCAAAGAAGGCAAAATGCTGAAAAGAGTGGGTTCTGAAGCCCGTGCCGATGCCGAGGAATTCTTCGGGAAAAAGATATTTTTGAAACTTTTTGTGAAAGTGGCCAAAGACTGGCGAAATAAAGACCGTGCCCTGAAAAATTTTGGGTACGATGCATACTAAATACAGCACCGTGCTCCAGCGCGGTGGTTAATATAGCAATGTTTATACAAAACCATTTTTGAAAAAATTTTAATTTTTAAAAATAATTTTTTCAAAAATGGTTGGAATCAGTTGAGCAACGAAGTCACCATGCTAAAGCACGGTGTTAATTTTAAAGAAAAATGAGCAACAAGATATTAGCAATAGTAGGCCGCCCCAACGTGGGCAAATCAACATTTTTTAACCGGTTAACCGAATCGAGAGAAGCTATTGTGGATGAAATTTCGGGCGTTACCCGCGACCGTAACTACGGCAAAGCCGAATGGAACGGCAAAGTATTTTCAGTAATCGATACCGGCGGTTATGTGGTGAATTCCGACGATGTATTCGAAGCTGAAATTAACAAACAGGTCCACTTGGCTATCGATGAAGCCGATGTAATTCTTTTTGTGGTGGACGTGGAATCGGGAATTACCGACCTCGACGATGCCATTGCAGCTATTCTTCGGAAAAGCAGAAAAAAAATAATTGTTGCTGTAAACAAGGTGGACAACAACCAGCGCATCTTGGATGCACAGGAATTTTATGGTCTCGGACTGGGCGAAATATTTTGTATCTCATCCATGACCGGCAGCGGCACCGGCGATCTGCTCGACCAGGTAATCGAAACTTTTGATTTTTCCGGAGAAGAGGAAGAAGAGCATGAGTTACCCTATTTATCAGTAGTTGGCCGCCCCAACGTGGGTAAATCTTCATTTATCAATACTTTGCTTGGTGAGGAGCGCTACATTGTAACCGATGTGGCAGGCACTACCCGCGATTCCATCCACACCCGCTTCAATAAGTTCGGGCACGATTTTGTGATCGTAGATACCGCCGGCCTGCGCAAAAAAGGGAAAGTTCACGATGATATCGAATTTTATTCCGTGCTGCGCTCGGTGCGTACCATCGAAAAATCGGACGTTTGCATGTTGCTTGTTGATGCCACCCGCGGCATGCAGGCCCAGGATGTGAATGTGTTCAACCTGATTGTGCGGAACAAAAAAGGGGTGGTGATTTTGGTGAACAAGTGGGACATTATTGAAAAAGATGGCTACTCTACACGTAACGTGGAAGCTGAAATTCGTGAACGAATAGCCCCGTTTACCGATGTTCCAATCTTGTTTGTTTCAGCAAAAACAAAACAACGGGTGCACAAAGCACTTGATTTTGCCATTCAGGTATATAAAAACCGCAAAAACCGGATTAAAACTTCCAAACTGAATGAAGTGCTGCTGGAAGCTGTTGAGAATTATCCGCCACCCTCGGTAAAGGGGAAATTCATTAAAATTAAATATGTAACCCAGTTGCCGTCAAAAACACCTTCTTTTGCATTATTTGCCAATCTGCCGCAATACATTAAGGAGCCGTACCGGCGTTACATCGAAAATAAAATCAGGGAGAACTTTAATTTTACCGGAGTACCCATTCAGGTGTATTTCAGGCAGAAATAGAACTGTTTTTTCATAAAGATATTTTATACTTTTGAAAAACTTGTATTTCAGAATATTCAACAAGAGGTAGTTTTGCTTTTGTGTGAAAAAAACAATTCCGGGGAACACAAAATTGAACATATCGAATTAAAGGATGCCGGTGAGTTAAGTCAGCTTGATATTTCAAGGTTAAGAAGTCCTCAAAAGAAAATTGATTTTAAGTCGAACAAATGGACTTTCTATTTTCTTGAGCAAAAAGAAATTGATTTTTTGGAAAATATTGCAGAGTCTAAAAATATTCCCAAAATTGGAAATTTTGCTGAGGTGGAGGTTGGAATAACCACTGGCTCCAATAGTTTTTTTACTGTACCATTGTCAGTTGTGAAAGCTTATGATTTGCAACAATATGCCAAACCAATGGTAGGAAGAAGTGTACAGGTAAATAGTGTCATTTTCAGGCATGAAGATTGGGAGAAGAACAGGAATTCAAAAGCCAAATCCCATTTGCTTGTATTCCCAGGAGGAAAAGATTTGAATAAAAAAAATGGCGCAGCCAAATACATTGCTTCCGGTGAAAATCTGGGAATCCACAAGGGTTATAAAACGAGTATCCGGGATGTTTGGTATGTCGTACCATCCCTGAAAATATCGGATGCTCTTTTTATCAGGAGAAATAATTTATACCCCCGCTTAATAATAAACGAAGCAAAAGCATATACTACTGATACTATGCACAGGGTTTTTTTGAAAAAAGGGACTGATTTAAATGCTTTTACCGCCAGTTATTATAATTCACTTTCTCTTGCATTTTCAGAAGTTTGTGGCCGAAGCCACGGAGGTGGAGTATTGGAGTTGATGCCAAATGAAGCCGAAGATATTTTGTTACCATATCATGAAAAAAATGCAGAGTTGTTATTTGAAATTGATGAACTGATTAGAAAAAATACCAAAATTGAAGAGTTGCTGAAAATTACAAATCAAGTCATTTTAAAAAAACGCTTTGGTTTTAATGATAATGAAATTAATCTTGCACATTCTATTTGGAAAAAGCTTTCGCTCAGAAGACTTAACAGGGGGAAATAATTTTTCTGGTCACAGTTTTTTTTATAGCACTTTTTCTATTTTCTCAAGTATCATTCCTTTGGTTTCGGGCATAAAAAAGTGTACCCAAACCAGTTGCAGCACCATCATTCCTAAAAACAGGCCGAAAATGAATTGTGGCTTCCAGGCTTCAGCCATCAGCGGGAAAACCAGCGTGAGTGCCGCGGCAAAAAACCAGTGGGTAAAGCTCCCGAGCGACTGCCCGAAGGCTCGTTGCCGGTTCGGGAAGACTTCACTGATAAAAACCCAGATGACGGCTCCCTGGCCAATAGCATGGGCCGCAATAAATGCAAAAATACAGACCGGAACAATACCGGGGTTTCCGGAAGCAAAAGCCCACGTGGTGAGCCCAAGCGAAGCAATGTACCCAAAGGAGCCAATGTACAGCAGCGTCCGGCGGCCCAGCCGGTCAATCAACCACAAACCTACAAAAGTGAAAATCAGGTTGGTGATGCCAATTCCTACCGATTGCAACAGCGCGGCCTGCGATTCCAGACCGGTCATTTCGAAAATGCGCGGCGCAAAATAGAGAATGGCATTAATGCCCGAAAGCTGATTGAAAAAAGCAATGAAAAAAGCCAGAAAAGCCGGTTTCAGCAGTTTTCGCGTAAAAAACTTTTGATTTTTGTTTTTTTGATTTCCCGAGTTTTCGATTTCATTCACCAGGGAATTCAGTTCTTTTTCTGAGAAATTCGGATTTACCTTTTTTAAGACCGCTAGCCCTGCCTCCCGGTTTTTATTCTGTACTATCAGCCACCGCGGACTTTCGGGCAATCCGAAACAAAAGGTGGTAAACAGTAACGCCGGAATGGCTTCCACGCCCAGCATCCAGCGCCAGGCATTTTCACCAATTCCGCCCAGCAGCGAGTTGGATAGATAAGCCACCAGAATTCCAAAAACAATGTTGAACTGGAACATTCCGGTTAAGCGGCCACGCATGGCCGGCGGCGCGATTTCGGAAATAAACATGGGAGCTGCCACCGTTGAAATTCCAACACCCAATCCGCCAATGAAGCGGAAAACCATAAAAGAATAGACTCCGGGTGCCAGGGCAGAACCAAAAGCCGAAGCCAGGTAAAGTACGCCAATCCACAGTAATGTTTTTTTTCGGCCGAAAAACTGGGCCGGCCAGCCACCTGTTAGAGCTCCCAGCACCGTTCCCCACAACGCCATGCTGATGGCCAGCCCATGCAACGAACTGTTCAGTTCCCATAGCGTTTGGATTTTTTGTTCGGCTCCTGAAATCACCACGGTGTCGAACCCAAATAAAAAACCTGCCAGCGAGGCAACTATCGCACTTTTGTATAGATAATTCCGTCCGTTCATTAGTTTATTTTTAACGTTTCATCCTGCAAATCCGAATACAGTTTATTTTTCAGAAATAAAGTAAAAGTGCATTTTTTTATCAAAATAAAAGTAAGTGCCAGTTTAAAATTTTCAAACACGCATCACACTTTTCCCATTTTCAACCACATTTTTTTAATTTTGAAGAAAATGAAAAGCTATGTTTATTGTTCAGGTTTTTGTTCAGGTAAAAAAAGAGCAGGTTGAAGCTTTTAAAGAAGCAACCATTGAAAATGCACGCCAGAGTTTGCAGGAACCGGGAATTGCTCGTTTCGATGTGGTGCAGCAACAGGGTGATCCCACGCGTTTTGTGCTGGTTGAAGTGTACCGAACACCCGATGATCCGGTAAGGCACAAAGAAACGGCACATTACAAAAAATGGCGCGATACCGTGGCTGACATGATGGCCGAACCACGCAGCAGTATTAAATTTTCAAACGTTTTTCCCGGTATAGAAGGATGGGATTGATTACATACCATTTTTCAAATGCCAAATCTCAAACTGATGAGTTGCTGTTCTGTTTTAATAATTGAGAATTGGTTGTTTGAAGATTATTTGTAATTTGATTTTTGGGTATTGGAAATTCGAATAAGGAATATGAATTTTAATTTTTCAACAGCATCACAAATATTTTTCGGAAGTGGTACTATTTCAAAAGTACCTGAATTGCTTGCCGGATTTGGCGAACGGATTTTGCTAATTACCGGTAAAAATACCAGTCGCGCAAAATTGCTGACCGGTAATTTGCCATCTTCACAATTTGAAATTTTCAGTTTTCAGGTAAATAGTGAACCCACAACTGATATGATTGATGAGGGTGTAAAACTTGCCCGGAAAAACCATTGCGAAGCAATTGTTGGGTTTGGCGGCGGCAGTGTAATCGACAGCGCCAAAGCCATTGCAGCATTAACACCCAATGCCGGAGAACTTTTAGATTATCTGGAGGTGATTGGTAAAGGGAAAAAGCTGGAAGAAAAGCCCTTGCCGTTTATTGCCATTCCAACTACGGCAGGGACAGGTGCCGAGGCCAGTAAAAATTCGGTTATCTATTCTGCGGAGCATAAAGTGAAAGTAAGCCTGCGCAGTTCGCTGATGTTTGCCGATGTGGCGGTGATTGATCCGGAACTGACACTTTCCGTGCCGCCAGAGGTTACAGCAACTACCGGAATGGATGCTTTGACCCACCTGCTCGAAACTTTTGTTTCCAACCAGGCTAACCCGTTTATCGACAATTTTGGTCGCGAGGGAATGCAGCGTGTTTCCCGCTCGCTATTAAAAGCTTACGAAAACGGTTCCAATTTGGATGCCCGTGAAGACATGGCCTACGCTGCACTGCTGGGCGGCATGGCACTGGCCAACGTAAAGCTGGGCGCAGTACACGGTTTTGCAGGTCCCATGGGCGGCATGTTCCCGATACCACACGGTGCGGTTTGTGCCCGTTTGCTGCCGGCAGTTATGGATGCCAACCTGAAAAGTGCAAAAGCACAAAATCTGAATCACATTATTTCAAAATATGAGGAAGTGGCACAACTATTGGCAGGTGAATCAAAAGCCCGGTCAGAAGATGGAATTCAGTGGGCGCAGCAAATGGTTGAAAAACTGAATATTCCTTCATTATCCGCATTTGGGTTAACACCGAGTGATTTTCCGGCCCTGGTGGAGAAAGCCAAAAAAGCCAGCAGCATGAAAGGAAATCCGGTAGTGTTGAGCGATGAGAGCCTGATGCTGATTTTGGAGAAATCGATCTGAACCCACTCTCTTTCCGGCTGAAATAAATTTTGCAGAATAAACGTTACCTTTGTAGCAGATAAAAATTTATAAATATGATTGGTAGGTTTTTTCATACACCTGCAGCTAAAAGATTTAATATTACTCCGCGGTTTTACGATCCTGAAAAGGAGGAGCGTGAGGAGAGAGAAAGGCGAATTAAAGAAGAACTGGGAATTTTTGATGAGAAGAAGGAAGATGGAAAACCTTACAAACCCAACGTGAAAGGGCAATTTCGCAAAGCACAGGGCGGGTATTCCAAAACAACCGAGAAAGCCCGCAGGGCTTCCAATACCCGGTTAATCATATTGATTATGATTTTAGCGTTAATTTTCTATTTGTTTTTCTATTCAGATTTACTGGGCTCGTGAGTGATATTATCCAGTTATTACCCGATGCTGTAGCCAACCAGATTGCTGCCGGCGAAGTCATTCAAAGGCCGGCCTCTGTTGTGAAAGAATTGGTCGAGAATGCGCTCGATTCCGGTGCTGATGATATTGTTATTCACATTAAAGATGCCGGGAAAACCCTGATTAAAATTACCGACAACGGTTGTGGCATGTCGCCCACCGATGCGCGAATGGCTTTTGAACGGCATGCCACGTCAAAAATACTATCGGCCAACGATCTTTTTTGTATCCGCACCATGGGGTTCAGGGGCGAGGCACTGGCTTCGGTGGCGGCAATTGCCGATGTGGAGCTGCGCACCAAAAGGGTGGAAGATGAAGTGGGCACACTCATCCACATTGTGGGATCGGAGGTAAAAACGCAGGAGCCCGTGGCATGCAACAACGGAACTACAATTACTGTTAAAAATCTTTTTTACAATGTGCCGGCACGGCGCAAATTTTTAAAAAGCAATACTACTGAGCTTAAGCATATTATCAATGAAATTCAGCGAGTTGCGCTGCCAAATCCGGAGATTAAATTTGCATTTTACCATAATTACTCGCCACTTTACGAGTTGGTTAAAACCAATTTCAGAAAACGAATTGTCGATGTTTTCGGGAAAACTATAAATCAGAGCCTGGTGCCGGTGAAAGAAGAAACCAGCCTGGTAAATATTACCGGATTTATTGGTCAGCCGAAATTTGCCCGCAAAACAACAGGCGAGCAGTTTTTCTTTGTCAATAAACGTTACATGCGGCATCCCTATTTTCACCGGGCAGTAATGCAGGCATATGAAAAAGTGTTGCCTCCCGAAACTTTTCCATCCTACTTTTTATTTCTTGATCTCGACCCGTCGGGAATCGATATTAATGTACATCCTACCAAAACCGAGATTAAGTTTGAGAATGAACGCACCATCTGGCAGATAATTCATGCCGCCATTCGTGAATCGCTTGGCAAATACAACGTGGTGCCTTCCATTGATTTTGACCAAAGTGGCAGCATCGATATTCCGGTTCCCGAAAAAGATGGTGGGGACCGTTCTTACCCGGAAATAAAAGTTGACCCCAGGTACAATCCTTTTGATCAGGAAAAAGAAACATCGCCCGGGGATTGGGGGCAAAACAGTCGCGATAGCCAAAACCGGGAACATTGGGAAGACTTGTATTCCGGAACCGGAACAAATTACCGGGAAGAGCAGTCGCAACTGAGTTTTAAAGGAGATGAACCAGAAAACAGACAGACAGAAGAGAAATTCACCGGGAAAAAAGTGCTTCAGCTTAAGCAAAAATATATTCTTACCCCGGTTAAATCGGGCGTGATGATTATTGACCAGAAACGGGCGCACGAGCGCATTCTTTTTGAAAAGTTTATGGAAGTGCTGAAATCTGAATCGGTGGCCAGCCAGCAACAACTGTTTCCGCAAAAAATTGAACTGGATGCGGGTGATGCCGAGCTGCTGAAAAATATTCTGGACGATTTGCTTTCCCTGGGTTTCGATATTCGCGAATTTGGGAAGAACACGTTCGTTATAAATGGAACACCCGGCGTGCTGGATGTTTCATCGCCCGAAATTATAGTGGAAAAATTGCTGGAAGAATACAAAAATTCGCCTGTTGATGCCCGGGCAAAAGCAAAAGAGCAAGTGGCCATTTCGCTGGCCAAAGCCTCGGCACTCGACTACGGAACCGATTTGGGAAAAGTGGAAATCGATCATCTTATCGATAACCTTTTTGCCTGTGCAACGCCCAACTACACACCCGAAGGAAAAAAGGTGTTGACCATTCAACCGCTGGAAGACATCGAAAAAATGTTTAATAAATGACAAGTTGTCGTTATTTTAGGCTTATAAAAAATTGGCCTGCCAATTGCTGAAAGGCCACCTAAATATTTTGATATGAATTATCGACCTGTAATGAGTAATATTCCGCCGGTAGTAAAAAACCTGATTATCATTAATGTAATTTTATTGCTGGCCACCTGGGTTTTGCAGGCAACCGGAATTGATTTGGTAAACTATTTAGGAATGCACTACCCCGGTTCCGATAAGTTTATGATGCACCAGATTGTTACGCACATGTTTATGCATGGCGGAATTGCCCACCTCTTTTTCAACATGTTTGCACTTTGGATGTTTGGCCGCGTGCTGGAAAGCATCTGGGGTTCGCGCAGGTTTCTCATTTATTATTTCGTAACCGGACTGGGCGCGGTGGCGCTGCACATGTTTGTGAATTACCTTGAAATTTCATCAATGCAAAATACCATCGAAGCGTTCAGGAATACCCCGTCGCCCGAAATTCTCGATCAGTTTGTGAATAAACACTTATCGAATGCATCGGTGCAGGTACGCGATTTTGTGAACACCTGGTACGACGAGCCAACAAATTCGGCTTATGCCGCTGAAGGCCAGCAGTTGATGCAACGGATCCTGCAAATGAAAATGGATATTCCCACCATTGGGGCATCGGGTGCCGTGTTTGGCGTGTTGCTCGCATTTGGTGTGCTGTTCCCCAATACCCAGCTGATGCTGCTTTTCCCGCCCATTCCTATTAAAGCCAAATATTTTGTTATCGGGTACGGATTAATTGAACTCTACCTCGGGTTTTCGCAGCCCGGAAGTAACGTGGCACACTTTGCACACCTCGGTGGCATGTTGTTTGGTTACATTCTTTTGAAATACTGGAACAAAACTTCCAACCGTTTTTACTAACCCGGTTTATTTTTTGAAAACCGAACCCACTTGTGTTTTGGAGTTGAATTTTGCTATTTGGAATTTGTAGAAAATGGATATTGCAGCCGACATAAAACGTACATTTAAAGAAGGTTCTGTATTAACCCGGTTAATTTACATTAACCTCGGGGTTTTTCTGGTGGTGAAAATCATTGGCTTGTTTTTCTACTTTGCAGGCCAGCCGCAGGTGCTGGTAGAATGGCTCTCGGTACCGTCCGATTTAGATATGCTGGCACGCAGGCCCTGGACTCCCGTTAGCTACATGTTTATGCATGCGGGGTTTTTGCACCTTCTTTTTAATATCCTGGGATTGTACTGGTTCGGCAAACTTTTTCTCTATCATTTTGAAGGCGATAAACTGCTGAGTGTTTACCTGCTGGGAGGAATCAGCGGGGCGCTGTTTTACGTGGTGGCCTATAATGTTTTCCCGGTATTCGAATCGACAAGAGCTATTTTGCTTGGGGCATCGGGCTCGGTACTGGCTATTTTGGTGGCTATTGCTGTTTATGACCCGCAGCGCGAAATCCACCTGTTTTTTATCGGGCGTTTCCCGCTGAAATACATTGCAGCATTTTATGTGCTTCTTTCCATAATTGGCATTTCGGCATCCAACCCGGGCGGGAACCTGGCCCACCTTGGCGGTGCTGCCTGGGGCTGGTTTTATATTTACCAACTGCGCCGCGGAAAAGACCGGGGCTCCGGAGTCGTAACACTTCTCAACAGAATGGAAGGTTGGTTTATAAAAAGGCAGGATTGGTTCAAACCCAAAAATAACATGCGGGTTACTTATAAGCAACCACCGCGCGACGATTATGAATACAATCGCCAGCAGAATATCAAGCAGGAAGAAATTAACCGGATTTTGGATAAAATTGCCAAATCGGGGTACGAAAGCCTTTCCAAAAAAGAAAAAGAGATACTTTTTAAACAGGGGAAATAAAAAAAATTTGAGCCAGCATCAATTTTCCTTTTCGGTTCGGGCCTGGTAAATGCTGGCATTCAGTTCAAACCCTATCAGGAGAATCAACGACATAATATACATCAGAAAAAGAATTATCAGCAGGGTTCCGATAGAACCGTACAGCTTGTTGTATTGGCTAAAATTATTTATATAAAAGGTAAATGCGCTTAAGGCAATTACACTTAAAATAGTTGACAGCGTACTGCCTGCCGAAATAAAACGCCATTTTGTTTTTTTGGCTGGTGCCATGTAATATAAAAAGGAATTGGCAAAGAATAGCAGCAGGACAATAATTACCCACCTGCCAAAATTGAGGAAGAAAAGGGTAATGCTATCGCGCAAAATATCGTTTTCTTTCAGGTAATTCACAGCTATTTCGCCGCCGATAAGCAATGAAACAGCCAGGGTGAGCAACACCGAGAGAATACCCAAAAGAAAGATGGCTGCAATGCGCTGGCTCAGCCACGACCGCCGGTGAATACTGTGCACCGTAGCATCGAAGGCACTCATCATGGAAGCCAAGCCGTTGGTGGAAAAAATAAGGGCCATGAAAAAACCCAGGGACAGCAATCCCCCTCTCGGGTTCTTTAAAATATCGGCAATAGTATCCTCCACAACCACAAAAGTCCCTTCCGGCAACAGTTCCCGGATAAGACGAAAAAGCTCGTCCTGAAAATTATCGATGGGAATATACGGGATGAGTGTGAATAAAAACAGCACCCCCGGGAAAAAGGCGATAAAAAAGGAAAATGCAATGGCCGATGCCCTTGTGGTAATGGAGCCGTTAACAATACTCCTCCAGAAAAACAACGCGACATCGTAGAGCGGTACTCCATCAAAAAAAGGCAGAGAAACCTTTTCTGCCCGTTCAATCAGTTTGTCCCTGATTATCCTGAATTTTCTGCGGCTTAATAAAACCTTATTCATCAGTCTCTTCCAGTTTTTCAATTCTGAGTTGGTGAATATAATCTTTTCCGTCGCTCTGTTTCAGCAGAAAATAAACCCTGAAAGTCCCGCTTTTGGTTGAAAGGTTACCGATAACCGATTTGGAATCTTCTCTTCCTAATTCATGTGAAACTGTAAAGTTTATTGGCGAATTGGCACTAAAAAAATTACCTACAATTTGTTGGGTCTGGGCTTTACTGTAAACATTGTCGTTTTCAAGCACTACAAGTTCAACATTTTGGTTGAAATATTCCGACAACACTTTTGAATTACCGGTTTTCAGGCTTTTTATAATTTCCTGGGGAACCTGCGCTCCGGCAGTAATTGCGCTTAAAAGAATTCCTGAAAACAGGAAAACCATAATTACAATTTTTTTTATTGATGGCATACTTTTTTAATTTCAAATATTTAGCGCCAAATTAGTAGCAAAAACTATGCAAAAACAAGTTGAACCCTTTATTTTAGTTGTAAATTTAAAAAATTAAAATTCATTTGGCCGGATGAAAGTGACTTTATTGGTAGTGGGAAAAACCGACAAACAATTTATGAAGGAAGGTATTAAGCAGTATTCCAGTCGTTTAAAGCATTATGTTGATTTCAATATTGTAGTGATTCCCGATATTAAAAAAACCAGGAAAACCACCCCGGAGCAACAAAAAGAAATGGAGGGAGAAAAAATTCTTGCGCAATGGACCCCGTCAAAAGAGTTTCATTTGTTCGACGAAAAGGGTAAAAATTATTCGTCAAGGGAGTTTGCCGGGTTTTTGAAAAAGAAAATGCTTAGCGGCCTGAAAGAGCTGGTATTTGTAATTGGCGGGCCCTACGGATTTTCTGATGCCGTTTACCAAAAAGCCAGTTCAAAAATTTCGTTGTCGCGTATGACTTTTTCACATCAGTTGGCGCGACTTTTGTGTGTTGAGCAGATTTACAGGGCATTTACAATTTTAAAAGGCGAACCATATCATCACGATTAACGTGTTGCAAAAAGTAAATAAATACACTTTTCTCATTTTTGCCATCAGCTTGTTTGTGGTTGCGGCAATCATTGAAAACGGATTGCTGAAAAAGCATCCTGAAATTCACCTTGTTGAAGATTTCAGGGAACAATTGTGGGGGTACGAGGAAAAATTGTCTGAATGCACAGGTGAAATTGTCTCGGCAATGTCTGAAGGCGACATGGAATCCGGTTTTTATAATTATATCACAGCAAACAGCAAAATGCTCCGGGAGAATGGTTTCGGCTTTTTAGTTTACCAGGATGGCGAACTAATCTACTGGTCGAACCGTTCCATCTCATTTTTTGATGATGAAGAAAAACTGCCACAAAACGAAGGCCTGGTAAAATTGCCGAATGGGCATTATTTCGCCGAAAAAAGGGAAACTAACGATTTTCATATTTATGGGTTTCACCTCATAAAAAGCAGTTATACCTATGAAAACAACTACCTGAAAAAAAATTTTTTTGAAGGTTACGATATACCCGATGATTATCTGATTGCCGAAGGAGAAAGCGACGACGAATATGCTGTACACAGCAACAATGGCAACTACCTTTTTACCCTGGAACCGCGGGGAAACTATTTGTGTACAACCCACCAGCTCTATTTCCCGGCAATAATTTATTTTATTGGATTGTTGATTTTAATGGTATATTTGAGGCGTGAGTTTATTGAATCAGATGCTCCCTATTTTATCAAATTGTTTGCACTGGCCATTGCACTTTTTCTGGTTTACTGGCTACACCTCATTTTTAAAATTCCCAGTGTTTTCTTTCATCTCGACTTTTTCAGCCCTTCGGTTTTTGCCCTTAACAGCTGGCTCCCGTCGCTCGGCGATTACTTTTTGCTGGCGCTCTTTTTCCTGTTCTGGATATACCATTTTGGGCAGCACCTCGATATCGACGAAATAAATAAAAGTTCCTTTTTGCCACGAAAAGTAATTGCGGTGTTGCTGTTTTTGTTTTCAGGCAGCATTTACCTTTTAATTCATTTTCTCATCCGCGAGCTCATTTTTAATTCCACTATCTCTTTTTCGCTCAATCAGATAACCAGTATTACAATTCAAAGTGTGTGGGGTATTTTTTCGGTAGGAATGTTCTTGCTGGCCGGGTTTTATTTTACCATAAAAATTGTGGAATGCTCCCGTAACGATTTTAAGTTGGGCGAACTGGCCGGGATTGTTATTTTAATTGCATTGTTTTTGGCGGTGGTACAATTCATTTCGGTTGGCCACATAGCAGTTGCTGCACTGTCCCTTTTTGTTGTAGCTTCGGTGCTGGCCTCGCTGTTCAGCAAAAACTACCTGCAAAATTTCACACTCAGTTACCTGATAATTTTTATTTCGGCGGCTTCGCTTTATTCGCTGGTGGTTTTTTATACTTCCATTTCAGAAAAACAGCGCGGAGACCAGAAACTGATGGCCGTTACGCTGGTGGCCGAACGCGACCCTGCCGCCGAGGTTTTTCTCACCGAAATTCAGGAAAAAATTAATACCGATCCGAATATTCCAAATCTGTTGATTGAAGATGACGGATTGATAGAATACATTGAAGAACAATATTTTAACACCTATTTCAGAAAATACGAAGTTCGCTTTTTTGTGTGTTCGGGTACCGACAGCCTCGATATTGAACCGGAAAACCGCACTGCCCTCTGTGTTGACTTCTTTGAAAATATGATTGAAACGCAGGGCGTGAAAATTCCGGGCACCAGTTTTTATTTCATGGATAATATGAACGGCCGTATTTCATACACGGGTTGGCTCCATTATCCGCTTACATCCGAAAAACGCGGAATTTCCATTTTTATTGAATTGAATTCCGATTTGCTTTTCGAGGGGATTGGCTTTCCTGAACTGCTCATCGACAAATCGATGACCAAACCTGACAATTATAAAAAGTTTGACTATGCCAAGTATTTTGGCGGCGAGCTTACCGATAAACACGGAGACTACAATTATAATTTCTATGTAAATTCCTACATTACAAGCGATAAAGAATTTGAGTTCAACCGCTGGGACGGCATGGAACACCTCATTTACCACACCCGCGATTACAACTACGTAATTGTTTCGCGCGAGTTG
The DNA here is from genome assembly GCF_055108615.1 of Tangfeifania sp. NCBI lineage: Bacteria > Pseudomonadati > Bacteroidota > Bacteroidia > Marinilabiliales > Prolixibacteraceae > Tangfeifania > Tangfeifania sp. Next base: position 24,380 of record NZ_JBSQIC010000028.1, read on the forward strand.
TTTACGGTAGTTGATTACCTTATTTCGTTCCCCTACCTGTTTGTGTTTTATTTCCTTTCGGTTTTAATCCTTCTTTTTGTCATCAACCCATCGTTGCGAAAACGCCCGGTTACTTTCGACCTTAAGTTCAGAATACAGGCTTCCATTATTTCCATTGTTTTTGTTTCATTGCTGGTGGTAGCCACAGGAACCATCTGGTACAATGTAAAAGGATACAAGGAAAAACATCAGAACGACCTGAATGAAAAAATGATTTCAATTTCCGAGGAAATTGACATGCGGCTGGAAGATGTTGATGAAATATCGTACGATTTGGCTGACTGGCTGCAGCGCGAACTGTCCAAACTTTCGAATATTTTCCGTACGGATATTAATGTTTACGGGACCAACGGGAACCTGGTCGCCTCCTCACGCCCCGAAATTTTCGAGCGGGGGCTGGTTTCCGACCGCATCAATGCGCGGGCCTATCACGAAATCCTGAACAATTTCCAGATTAGTTATTTCCAGCCCGAGCAAATTGGGGAAATGTCTTACTTGTCGGCCTACAAACCCATTATCAATAACAGGGGTAGTTACCTCGGGGTTATTAACCTGCCCTATTTTGTGAAGCAGGATAAATACAGCCAGGAGCTTTCCACAATAATTGTGGCTTTCATTAACCTGTATGTGTTGCTGTTGCTGGCAAGTGTTATTGTGGCTATTTTTATTGCCAATCAAATTACCCACCCGCTGGTGCTGATTCAGGAAAACCTGAAAAAAATGCAGTTGGGAAAACGGAACGAACCCATTTTTTACAAGCGAAACGACGAAATTGGCAGCCTGGTAAAAGAGTACAACAAAAAAGTAGAGGAGCTGGCCGTAAGCGCCGAATTGCTTGCCCGCTCGGAGCGCGAGTCGGCATGGCGCGAAATGGCCAAACAAATTGCCCACGAAATTAAAAACCCGCTCACCCCCATGAAGCTGAACATTCAGCACCTGCAGCGGGCCAAAGGCGAGGGGAAAGAGTATAACGAATACATTGAAAGGGTGACATCGACCCTGATTGAGCAAATTGAAAACCTCTCGAATATCGCCACCGAGTTTTCCAACTTCGCCAAAATTCCCAATGCACGCAACCAGATTTTTAAACTGGGCGAGCAGCTGCAAAAAGTGCTCGATCTTTTTGAAACCCACAACCGGGTAACCATCGATTTTAATACCAACGGCCTCGATTATGTGAAAGTAAACGCCGACAGGGAACAGCTCTCGCGGGCTATTATCAACCTGGTGAAAAACAGCATTCAGGCTATTCCTGAAGACCGGGAGGGGAAAATTACAATTAACCTCAGCCGGCGCGAACACATGGCAGTGATTGCTATATCCGACAATGGCGAAGGCATTTCACCGGAAGTACGCGACAAACTGTTTAGTCCCAGCTTCACCACAAAAACCAGCGGCATGGGCCTGGGGCTGTCAATTGTGAAAAATATTGTGGAGAATTTTTCAGGAAAAATCTGGTTTGAAACCCAACACGGCAATGGTACTACTTTTTATATTGAAATTCCTGTGTATGAAGAGTAATTCCATTTTTTGCAAAAAACGCCGATTTCTGCTATTCTTGTATTGAAATAAATTATTGTTCCTTAAAAATTGAATTATGGTACCGCTTTCATTTCGCGAAATTTCTGAACGACTGAAACAAACCGAGTTGCCCGAAACCGATCTGGTCATTGGAATTGGTTCGGGGGGAATTGTGCCGGCCAGTGTGGTGGCTTTTCACCTCAACGCCGAGCTCAGGGTAATGGTGCTGAACTACCGCGACGAAAAAAACAACCCCCGCTACAACGAACCCAAAGTGCTGGAAAAACCCGGCGGTGACCTGCAGGGCAAGCGCATTCTGCTGGTAGATGATGTGTCGGTTTCAGGAAAAACCATGCAAACCGCGCTCCTCCAGCTGAAAGGATTGAATGTGAAAACCCTTGCCATGAAAGGGAAAGCCGATTTTGTGCTTTTTCCCGAAATAAAAGATTGTGTAAACTGGCCATGGAAACCGTAAATGATTTTAAAAGCATGAAGAAAGACTCCATTTTTCCTCACAGCAGCTGTTTTGTTCCTGTTCTTTTCGTTTAAAAGCCAGGCGCAAACCATAAACCCGGGCGAAATATGGCCCGACAACAACGGCGTTCACATCAATGCTCATGGTGGAGGAATGCTTATTCACGACGGAAAATATTACATGATTACCTCCGGCTGTACCGGCTGGGATCCCAATGCCGCGCGCCTGCTGGTGTCCGATGCCGTAATGGGCGACTGGCAATATGTTGAAAATCCTTGTGTGGGCGAAGATGCTGACATAACATTCGATTCGCAGAGCACTTTTATTTTTCCGGTTCAGGGCAAAGAGGATGCCTTCATTTTTATGGCCGATCGCTGGCGACCGCAAAATGCCATCAACGGAAGATATGTTTGGCTGCCCGTTCAGTTTAAAGAAAACGGAATGCCTTACCTGGAATGGATGGACGAATGGAGCCTCGGTTTCTTTGAATAGAAAATTTTAACTCGGACCTCAAATCTCAAACCATTTTCATAACTTGTTATAATAATTATCCGTTTTGCATTATATTGTCTGTTGAACTTAACTTCACTGGCGTTCGGTGGTTTTTAAGGCCACCGAAAATCAGTATTTTTGAGGCATTTAATCATTTAAAATAACGTATTATGACAAATTTAAAAAAAGATTTGAACAGGAAGCGGTTTTAACCCGATTGGCAGCAAAACATTAATCAACTGGAATTTGTTAACTTTGCACCGTTTTAATCGAAAAATTAATAAAAAAAATGAGTGTTGCAGTAAACGAAAAATTGAAATACAAAGTTGCAGATATCGGGCTGGCAGAATTTGGGCGTAAAGAAATTGATATCGCCGAAAAAGAAATGCCCGGCCTGATGTCAATCCGTAAAAAGTTTGGCCCTTCAAAACCCCTCAAAGGGGCCCGCGTAATGGGCAGTTTACACATGACCGTGCAAACTGCAGTTTTAATTGAAACACTTGCCGAGCTGGGTGCAGAAGTGCGCTGGGCAAGTTGTAATATTTTTTCCACACAAGACCATGCCGCAGCCGCTATTGCAGAGTCCGGCATCCCGGTTTTTGCCTGGAAAGGCGAAACACTCGAAGAGTACTGGTGGTGTACTGAAAACGCCCTTGATTTTGGCGACGGGAAAGGCCCCCACCTGATTGTTGACGACGGCGGCGATGCCACCCTGATAGTCCACCGCGGCTACCAGGCAGAGGAAAACGCTTCATTACTCGACCAGCCGGCAGAAGGGGAAGACGAAGCTGAACTCAACAAAATACTGAAACGAATTCTGAAAGAAACACCTGACCGCTGGCACAAAGCCACAAAAGATATGAAAGGCGTTTCTGAAGAAACCACAACCGGCGTTCACCGTCTCTACCAAATGAAAGAGGAAGGCAAACTGCTCTTCCCGGCCATTAATGTGAACGACTCGGTTACCAAATCTAAATTCGATAACCTTTACGGATGTCGTGAATCACTCGCCGATGGCATAAAACGCGCTACTGATGTAATGATTGCCGGGAAAGTTGTGGTTGTAGCCGGTTACGGCGATGTGGGCAAAGGTTGCGCCAAGTCGATGAAAGGCTACGGCGCACGTGTAATAGTTACCGAAATTGACCCGATTTGCGCACTGCAGGCCGCCATGGAAGGCTTTGAAGTGAAAACAATGGAAGATGCCCTCGACGAAGGAAATATTTTTGTTACCACAACCGGGAACAAAGATGTAATTACCGCCGAGCACATGGCCAATATGAAAGATCAGGCGATTGTCTGTAACATCGGGCACTTCGATAACGAAATACAGGTAGCCAAACTGGAAAAATGGCCCGGTATTAAAAAACTGAACATCAAACCTCAGGTTGATAAATTTACCTACGAAGACGGACACAGTATTTATCTGCTCGCCGAAGGCCGCCTTGTAAACCTGGGTTGCGCAACCGGCCACCCGTCGTTTGTAATGAGTAATTCATTTACCAACCAGTCGCTGGCGCAAATTGATTTGTGGCAAAACGACTATGAAATTGATGTGTACCGCCTGCCTAAAAAACTCGACGAGGAAGTGGCACGCCTGCACCTCGAGCAACTGGGCGTGAAACTCACAAAAATGACCGACGAACAGGCCAAATATCTTGGAGTTTCCAAAGAAGGTCCTTTCAAACCTGACCATTACAGGTATTAATATAGAAGGATGAAAAATTCAAAACGGGGTTCTTTGCAGGATCCCGTTTTTAATTATACACCCGAAGCGTAAAATCATTAACCACCGAAACATTATACTGTTTCAGCGGCATTTCAGCAGGCCCGCGCGAAGGATACGCACCACTGATTAAAATAAACTGCGATTCGCAACACGGGCATTCGGCCAGCACTCCCTCGTTTTTAACAATGCAGCCACGGCTTACTTCATAGGTACACGTGGCATCAAAAGCATAATACGAACCCGGCAGCTCGCAATACACAATTATGCCACCATAACCAACATTAGGAAAATAAACTGAATTTGTTGGAACAGTCAGTTCGTTCACGATATTCAAATTAATGGTGAATGATACCTGTACATTTGGAACAGGAGTGTTTTGAGGCTTTTCACAGGCAACTGAAAAAAGCATCAGCAAGAGGAAAACCACAAAATACTTTCTGCTTTTCAGGATCAGCTGCTTCATTTTTCTTATTTTTACTAAAACTTTCAAGAAAACAATTTATTGCTGCAAAAATACAAAGAATATGGATGATTTATTAGTTATTATTTTAACATTGATTTTTGCTGCTGCCGGTATTTTCGGGCAGTCGAAAAAAAAGAAAGCACAGCAAGCCAAACAGCCGGTGCCGCAACCGCAAGCCGAAGAGCATGACAGTTTTTGGGATTTTCTGGAAGGAGAATCGCCGAGGCCCCGTGAGTCAAATATTGAAGCCCAGCCGGAACAAGCCTACCGGCAACCACAACAGAACACCGCAGATGAAAAAACTGAACCGGTTCAAAACGTTCAGCCAGCCCCCAAAAAATCATCCATTTATTCTACTGACCTAACCGAAAACAAGGAAGCTAAAAACCAACGGAAGTCGAAATTAAAAAACAGATTTTCGCTAAGGAAAGCCGTAATTTACAGCGAAATATTAAACCGCAAATACACTTAGGTTGCCATAAATCGTTCATTTTTAATATTTTTAATAGAAGTTATTTTTAATATTGCGGAAATTAACTATTTTTGCAAAAGGAAGAGTTCCGGGAGATCTGGAATTCTTTCTGTTTTTTTATAGCTCAATTATAAATGAGGAGGAATTAAAAATGTCGACAGTAACATATTTGACACAAAAAGGACTTGACAAGCTGAAAAAAGAGCTGGATCGGCTAACAAACGTTGAACGACCGGCTATTTCAAAGCAAATTGGTGAAGCCATCGAGAAAGGTGATATTTCAGAAAACGCTGAATACGATGCCGCCAAAGATGCCCAGGGTATGCTCGAGGCCAAAATTGCTGAATTGCAGTCGAAAATCGCCAATGCACGTATTCTCGATGAATCGAAAATCGACACTACACATGTTCAGATTCTGAATACCATCAAAATCAAAAACAAAAAGAACAATGCCACAATGAAATATACCATTGTTCCTGAAAGTGAAGCCAACCTGAAAGAAGGAAAAATTTCAGTAACTACCCCGATTGCCAAAGGATTAATGGGCAAAAAGGTGGGCGACGAAGTTGAAATTAAAGTGCCTTCGGGTATTATTCCATTTGAAATTGTAGAAATCTCAATTTAAAAAATTATGGCAAGCATTTTCACAAAAATCGTAAATGGCGAAATTCCGGCTTACAAGATAGCGGAGGATGAAAAATTCCTTGCCTTCCTGGACATTTCACCCGTTGCCAAAGGCCACACGCTGGTAATTCCCAAAAAAGAAGTTGACGACCTCTTCGATCTTGAAGATGAACTTTATTCAGGATTGCAGCTTTTTGCAAAAAAAGTTGCTGCCGGGCTAAAAAAAGTAGTCCCGTGCATTAAAGTTGGAATGCTGGTCCTGGGGCTCGAAGTGCCACACGCGCACATTCATCTTATCCCCATGAAAAGCGAAGCCGATGTTTTAAACTTTTCTCAGAAAGTGAAAATGACTGAAGAAGAGTTTACGGAGTTGAGCCAAAAAATTGCACAGGAAATAAAATAAGACAATAATCTTTTTTCTGAAAAGCCCGGTTTTTTTACCGGGTTTTTTGTTTCATTTTTTTTCAACAATTGAAATTCCGGCCTTCAAAAATAGTAACTTTATGCTTCCTTATGGGCAGGTAAAATTTAAAAAAAAGGCATAAAATGGTTCCGTTTTCACATTTACACGTACACTCACAATATTCAATTTTAGATGGTGCTGCCAGTGTTTCCGATTTGGTAAACAAGGCAAAAAAAGATGGCATGAGCGCCCTGGCATTAACCGACCACGGCACCATGTTTGGTATAAAAGAATTTCATTCAAAATGTAAAAATGCAGGACTGAAACCCATTCTCGGTTGCGAAACCTATGTTGCCCGGCGCTCGCTGACCGACAAAACAAACAAAGAGGACCGCTATGGCGACCACCTGATTTTGCTGGCCAAAAATAAACAGGGGTACAGAAACCTGGTAAAACTTATTTCAGTAGCCTACATCGACGGTTTTTACTACAAACCCCGAATCGACAAAAAACTGCTCGAAAAACACCGCGAGGGTTTGATTGTTTCTTCAGCCTGCCTCGGTGGCGAAATTTCTACAGCAATAATGAATAACCACGTGGAAGATGCAGAAAATGCAATCCTGTGGTACAAAAATTTATTTGGCAGCGATTTCTATCTCGAGCTCATGAGGCATCCTTCCGAAATGCCCGAACAGCGCGAGAATGTGTACGACAAACAGGTGCTGGTTAATGAAACATTGCTGAAACTGGCCACAAAACACGACATCAAAGTAATTGCAACCAACGATGTGCATTTTACCAATGCCGAAGATGCCGATGCCCACGACCTGCTTATTTGCCTGAACACCGGGAAAGACATTGACGATCCGTCGCGGATGCGTTACACCAAACAGGAATGGTTTAAAACCCAGGAAGAGATGAACGAACTGTTTGCTGACGTGCCGGAAGCGTTGTCGAACACCGCGGAAATAGTAAATAAAATTGAAGATTATGAACTGGATTCCGATCCAATTATGCCATACTTCCCCATTCCTGAAGAGTTTGGAACCGAGGAGGACTTCAAAAGAGAATATCCGGAATCAAAACTAATTGAAGAATTAGGCGAAAAAGATTTCATCCGGATGGGCGGTTACGAAAAAGTGATCCGTGTAAAAAGGGAAGCAGCCTACCTGTGCCATCTTACTTTTAAAGGTGCTGAAGAAAGATACGGTTCGCCCGTGCCCGAAAATGTTGTAAAACGGCTCGATTTTGAACTGAACACTATCAAACAGATGGGATTCCCGGGATATTTCCTTATTGTTCAGGACTTTATAAATGCTGCCCGCGAAATGGGTGTCCTGGTTGGTCCAGGACGTGGTTCGGCTGCCGGAGCTGCCGTCTCCTACTGCACCGGAATTACCAACATCGACCCCATTAAATACGATTTGCTCTTTGAGCGTTTCCTGAACCCCGACCGGATTTCACTGCCCGATGTGGACATCGACTTTGACGACGATGGCCGCGAGAAAGTTCTCGACTATGTGACAAAAAAATACGGCCACGATAAAGTGGCGCATATCTGCACTTTCGGCACCATGGCCACCAAAATGGCCATCCGAGATGTAGCCCGTGTGCTGAAACTCCCGCTTCCCGAAGCCGACCGGCTGGCAAAACTCGTTCCCGATGCCCCCAAAATGACTTTCACCAAGGCATTCAAAGAAAATCCGGAACTTAAAAAAGAAAAAGATTCCGATAACCCGCTAATTGCCAAAACCATAAAATTTGCCGAGACGCTCGAAGGTTCGGTCAGGCAAACCGGAGTGCATGCCTGTGGCGTACTTATCAGCCGCGACCCGCTTACCGACCACATTCCGCTAATGCCTACCAAAGACGGCGAAACGCTGCCAACCACGCAATACGACGGCCGTTTTGTGGAAGACATCGGGTTGCTGAAAATGGATTTCCTGGGATTGAAAACCCTTTCGATTATAAAGGAAACACTCGATAATATCAAATTTTCAAAAGGATTAGAAGTTGATATTGACAACATTCCGTGGGACGATGAAAAAACGTTCGAACTATTTAGCCATGGCGAAACAACGGCCATTTTCCAGTTTGAATCCGACGGGATGAAAAAACACCTCCGCGACCTCAAACCCAACCGGTTTGAAGACCTGGTGGCCATGAACGCCCTCTACCGCCCAGGCCCAATGGAATATATTCCGAGCTACATTGCACGAAAACACGGCCGCCAAAAAGTGGAGTACGACCTGCCCATGATGGAAACCTACCTGAGCGAAACTTACGGGATTACCGTATTCCAGGAACAGGTGATGTTACTGTCCCGCCTGCTTGCCAATTTTTCGGGCGGCGATTCGGACACCCTCCGCAAGGCAATGGGTAAAAAAATTACTTCTCTCATGGAAAAAATGAAAGAGAAGTTTGAAAAAGGGTGCATGGCCAACTACAAATTTTTGGACGAATGTAAACTCGTTGGAAAAAAGCCCGAAACGGTAATCGAAAAAATTTGGAAAGACTGGGAAGCTTTTGCATCTTATGCTTTCAATAAATCACACTCGGTTTGTTACGCTTACATTGCCTACCAAACCGGCTACCTCAAAGCACACTACCCGGGTGAATTTATGGCTGCCAACATGAGCCGCAACCTCAACAACATTACGGATATCACCAAACTGATGACCGAATGCAGGCGTATGGGAATGCACGTTCTGGGGCCCGATGTAAATGAAAGTTTCATCAAGTTCACATCTAACAAAAACGGCGACATACGTTTTGGAATGGCCGCCATAAAAGGTGTGGGCTCCAATGCGGCAAAAGACGTAATCGAAGCCCGCAACAGCAGCGGTAAGTTTGAAACCATTTACGATTTTGTTGAGAATGTAAACCTGCAAACCGTAAACAAAAAAAATATGGAAGCACTGGCAATGGCAGGTGCTTTCGATAGTTTGAAAGGGCTGAAACGGAGCAGTTTCTTTGCCGGCGAAAATGAGAACGACAGCACCACATTTATTGAAAAACTAATTCGCTACGGAAACAAAATTCAAACCGAAAACCAAAGCATGCAGCAAAGTTTGTTTGGCGATGCGGGAAGCAGTTCTGTGGTGAAAAAGCCAGCTATTCCCGAAGTGGATGAATGGCCGCAACTGGTTTTGCTCGAAAAAGAGAAAAACCTTATTGGTATCTACCTTACTGCGCATCCGCTTGACGATTACAAAATTGAAATTGAAAACTTCTGCTCACGCGATGTGGCATTGAAAGACCTGAAAAACGATATCGACGAATACAAAGGTCGCGATTTTACATTTGGCGGAATGGTAGTGGCCGCCCGCGAAGCCACTTCCAAAAACGGAAATCCATTCAGCACACTCACACTTTCTGATTATACCGATACCTATGAATTCTTCTTTTTTGGTCAGGATTATGTCAACTTTCACAAATTCTGTAAAACCGGGCTTTTCATTTTGGTAAAAGGCACCGTTAAACAACGCTTCAACAGCGAGTCGTACGAATTTAAAGCGACCCAGATTGAGCTGCTTTCGGAGGCGCGCAAAAATTACGTGAAAAGCGTAACCATAAATATTCCGCTCGGTAAAATCAACGAATCGATAGTGGGCGAAATTGAAAAACTGGCCCAAAACAATAAGGGCAAAGCGTTGTTAAAATTTAATGTTTACGATCCGGAAAGCAACATGTTCATTAACCTGTTTTCGCGTAGTAACCGGATATTTTTGTCCAATGAATTTGTTCGCTTTTTTGAAGCTAAAGAAGATATTGGATACAGAATTAATTAAATTTGTGTAAAACAAAAGAATATTCACATTAAAATAAAAAAATTATGGCGAAAGAAATAACTGATGCCAATTTCGAAGAATTGGTCTTAAAATCCGACAAACCCGTAATGCTCGATTTCTGGGCAGTTTGGTGTGGCCCTTGCCGTATGATTGCCCCTATTGTTGAAGAGATGGCTGAAGAATACGAAGGGAAAGCAATTATCGGGAAAGTGGACGTGGATTCAAATCCTGAAGTGGCAATGAAATACGGAATCCGCAACATTCCCACCACGCTTTTTGTGAAAAATGGCGAAGTGGCCGACAAACAAGTGGGTGCAGCACCCAAAAATGTTTTTACTGACAAGCTCGACGCATTGCTTTAATTAGAGTGCATTGCTAAAGAAATAGTGCACCGGATAGTTTTTGCTGTCCGGTGCTTTTGTTAATTTCGCTGCTGTGAAATGAGCCATATCCGCTTTTCCTTATCGGGCTAGGTTCTTATAATTTGGCGAATTCCATTGAAAGTTTTATTTTTAATGAGATGAAAAATATTTTCGACATAGAACAATTTCATCAGTTCGATAACCTCGGATTGATTGCCCGCGAGGTAGTGGAAGGTTTCATAACCGGGTTGCACCGCAGCCCGTTTCACGGTTTTTCGGTAGAATTTGCCGAACAACGGCTTTACAACCAGGGCGAATCGACCAAACACATCGACTGGAAACTGTTTGCCCGCACCGACAAGCTTTTTGTGAAACAATACGAAGAAGAAACCAACCTGCGCTGCCAGTTGGTTATCGACACCTCTTCTTCCATGCTGTTCCCCTACCACAAAGGGAAAAAACACCTGCAAAACAAGCTGGCATTTTCGGTTTACACTGCGGCAGCTCTCATTTACCTGCTGCGCAAACAGCGCGATGCAACCGGGCTTACACTTTTTTCTGATGAAATTGAATTTCACACGGCACCTCGGCTCTCGTCGGTAAATGCCGAATTGATGTACGGAAAACTTTCGGAACTGATTAAACCCGAAAACGCCCACATGCGCAAAAACACCAACACCACCAAAGTACTCCACCAAATTGCTGAAAATATCCACAAACGTTCGCTGGTGGTCCTTTTCAGCGATATGATTGACAACAGCGAAACCGACGAACTCTTCTCGGCCCTGCAGCACCTGCGCTACAACAAGCACGAGGTTATCCTTTTTCATGTGACCGACCACAGGCAGGAACGCGAATTTGATTTCAGCAACCGCCCGCACAAATTTATTGACCTCGAAACAGGCCAGGCCATAAAATTAAATCCATGGGAAGTGAAAAACCGGTACGTTTCATCGGTGCAATCGTATTTTAACGATCTGAAAGTGAAGTGCGGACAATACCAAATCGACCTTGCCGAAGCCGACATCAACAAAGATTTTAAAGAGGTGCTGCTGGCCTACATGGTAAAAAGAAAGCAACTTTTCTGAAAAATCAGAGAATAAAATCCTGGTAATTTTCTGAATTTATAACTTCAAAATCAGCGTTCTCATAATTTTCAATCCACGACCTGGGAACTTTTGATTTCTTCTTTTTCCATTTTATTTCATAACCGGAAAGTGTACCAGATGATTCTTCAATGTAATCTAATTCTGCCCCGGTATAAGTCCGCCAAAAATAGGATTTGGCATGTGCTCTCTTGTAGTTATTCCTTTTTATTCTTTCTGAAATTATAAAATTCTCCCACAGCGCGCCAATATCGGGGCGTTTATCCGGCAACGAAAAATCCTCGATAACTGCATTTCTTATTCCGGTATCGTAAAAATATATTTTTTTATTCTTGGTGATTTCTTTTCGCAGGTTCCGGCTAAACCCAGGCAGCCGGTAAATAACAAACACTTTTTCGAGCAGGTCGATATAAGAAATAACAGTATCGGTACTTAACCCCAGTTTTCTTCCCAGTTCGCTGTAAGAAACCGGAAAACCAATCTGGAAAGCAAGCAGTTGCAGCAGCTCGTAAATTTTCCCTGAATTTTTAATCTGGCTGAGAGTAAGCAAATCTTTATAAAGAAACGATTCGATTATTTCCTTCAGGTAATCCATTTTATCCAATCTGTTTTCGTAACTAAAAACTTCAGGATACATTCCGAATGTAAGAAAATCAGGAAGTTCTGCATCCAGTTCAAATGGATTTTTTAATTCGGAAAATTCAAGCAGAGATAAGGGGAATAATATAAAAGTCCATTTTCGTCCGGTAAGCGGTTCGCTAATTTTATTGGCCAGTTCAAATGAAGAAGAGCCTGTAGCAATGATTTTTAGTTCAGGAATATTGTCTTTTATTATTTTCAAATTTAATCCAATGTTCGGAACCTGCTGTGCCTCATCGATAAAAAGTAAATCGTAGCCCGAAACAAGTCGCTTAATTTGAGTCAGGTCCGTACTCGATAAAATATCCCTGTATTTTAGCTGATCGGCATTAATTTCCAGTATTTTCCCAAATCCGTTTTTCAGAATCGTTTTTATCAATGTTGTTTTTCCTACCTGCCTTGCACCGTAGAGTATTACAATTTTTTCTGAATGTGTTAGTCGCTGAATGATATTTTTGCCAATATACCTTGGTATCATTTTTAATGAATTTTCTAACACAAATATAACAATAATTGACTAAAAAAACGTGAATTCATCGAACGAACTCGACAAATTAACGTGAATTCATCGAATCAACCCGACAAATTCGCGCAAATTCATCGAATTAAAAATTAGGTAGTTTTCTTTAAAATCCCCTTAAATCACGGTTTATTTCCCTTTTTGACATAAAATTCTTACATTTAGCTAATTGAACTTTAGAAACCCTGGTCCATGTTAGTAAAAACTTATGGAAGCGCAGTTTTCGGAATCGATGCCTCAACCATAACTATTGAGGTTGATGTTACAAAAGGTATTAAATTTATGCTGGTTGGCCTGCCCGACAGTGCCGTGAAAGAGAGCCAGCAGCGAATTGAGTCGGCCTTGCGGCTGAACGGATTCAAATGGCCCAAATACAAAATCATCATCAACATGGCACCGGCCGATATCCGCAAAGAAGGTTCCGCATACGATTTACCACTGGCAGCCGCAATTCTGGCTGCATCAGATCAAATCAGTGCCGATAAACTGGACAAATATATTTTGATGGGCGAACTTTCGCTCGACGGCACGCTGCAACCCATAAAAGGCGTTTTACCCATCGCCATCAATGCGCGCAAGGAAGGGTTCGAAGGGTTCATCCTGCCCAAACAAAATGCACGCGAAGCCGCAGTGGTGGATAAACTAAAAGTTTTTGGCGCTGAAAATATCCGGGAAGTGATAGATTTTTTGAATGGCGAAAACAACATTGAACAAACCATTGTGGACACCCGCGCCGAGTTTTATGCCCGCATGAACAACAACCCGCTCGATTTTTCGGATGTGAAAGGCCAGGAAAACGTGAAACGCGCGCTTGAAATTGCTGCCGCCGGCGGGCACAATATTATTCTCATCGGTCCGCCCGGCTCGGGAAAAACCATGCTGGCCAAACGGATTCCCACCATTCTGCCACCATTTACTTTGAAAGAGGCGCTTGAAACTACCAAAATCCATTCGGTAGCCGGGAAAATAGGAAAAGACACTTCGCTTATGACCCGGCGGCCGTTCCGATCGCCGCACCATACAATTTCTGATGTTGCCCTCGTCGGGGGCGGAAACTACCCGCAACCGGGCGAAATTTCGCTGGCACACAATGGGGTGTTGTTCCTCGACGAACTACCCGAATTTAAACGAACTGTACTTGAAGTGATGCGTCAACCGCTGGAAGACCGGCTGATTACCATTTCTCGCGCTAAATTTTCCGTGGAATATCCCAGCAGTTTTATGCTGGTGGCCTCCATGAACCCCTGTCCGTGCGGGTATTACAACCACCCCACCAAAGAGTGCGTTTGCGGTCCGGGCGTGGTGCAAAAATACCTCAATAAAATATCCGGCCCGCTGCTCGACCGTATCGACATCCACCTGGAAGTGGTGCCGGTGCCGTTTAAAAAACTGGCCGAGGCGGAGTCTTCTGAAACCAGCGAAAACGTTCGTGAGCGGGTAATGAAAGCCCGGAAAATTCAGGAAACCCGGTTTGAAGAACACGTAGGCATTTATGCCAACGCGCAAATGAACTCGAAACTCATCCGAAAATACGTGCAACTGGACGAAGCCGGCAACGAGCTCATCAAAAATGCCATGGACAAACTGGGCCTCTCTGCCCGCGCTTACGACCGCATTTTAAAAGTGGCCCGCACCATTGCCGACCTCGAGGCTGAAGAAAATGTGCAGGCGCATCATCTTTCCGAAGCCATTCACTACCGGAGTTTGGACCGGGAAAATTGGGGAGGGTGAAGAAGTTGGCAGGAGGCAGTGAATAGTTGGCAAAGTGGCTCAAATTACAAATTTGCGCCAGCGGGGGAATCGGAATTTATTGATTTTAAAAACTAAATTGCCAAATCAAATGGCAAATCACTTATGTCACGCAAGCGTTTTCCTTTTACCAGGGTTTTCATAATTTCGGAAACAGGTTCATTGTTAATAATCTCCGCGGCAATTATTAATTCTCTTAATGCAAAATGATACACAATCAATATCTCCTGTTCCTAAAGCTAAGGATGCTATACGTTGTGGATAAGGTTCAGCAATAAAAAACTCGTATCTGCCAGATCTTAAATGGTTTATTTCAGAAAAAACCTTTTCCAGATAGGCTAATGTTAGCTTTTCAAATGACTTTCCGGCAGTTTGGCCTGAAAGCTTTAATGAATTTGTTTGACAATTTCTTTCGCAAGTTTAACACTTATTTTACTGTATTTATCAGCATTATTTGGAATTCATTTATTGCATGTTCAAACCATATAAGCGAGAATTTATGTGCCCGCATATAATCCATTGCATTATTGGCATAAGGAGGTGAGGTAACAATTAAGTCGGCCGAGCGGTCTGCCAATGGCAATTGTTTTGCATTTCCTTCAAGAAGTTTAAACTTTTCCGGTAAGTCAATATAACCATTGTTTAATATTTTGGTCATTTTTTTATTAAATTCAACAAATGCTGAATTAATCTTTTTCCCATTCACTTTATGTGGGCGGGTATGATCCAGGTCATAGGATAAAGTAACGCCGCCTGATTTTGTTATTATAATACTGCACCCACAGAGGCAAGCAAATGATTACAATACAAAACTTTTTAGCAGATTTATCGTTATATGTAAAGCAAAAATCAATTAACAAAAAGAAAACATGAAAACATTAAATTTATTGGTACTGCTTTTAACAGCCGCAATACTGGTTCCTTCCTGTAAAGAAGAAGATGAAGGTACCCCCCGGCAGATAAACAAAACTTATACTTACAGCCAAAACCTGAGAGGTTCAGCAGGAGTAAAAGGTGAACTCACTTTAGATGCGCTTAGATTGTCTGATATAATTGGAACTGAACCTGCAAAAGATTTCAAAAACGCAGAAATGCAGCTGGCCAGCAGCTATCTTGAAATATCGGGGTTGAATCAGCTTGAACCGCCCGCCGACACAGTGGCAGTTGTACTGGAAAATTTCACCATCAAAGTTGGAGCTCGCCAGGCTGTTAATTTGGGAGACTGCAGTACAGACCCGCAGGGACCGAACGAATTTGCCGCTGATGTTCAGCAATCGACCAACGAAATTATTGGCCTTATTCAAAATATTTTTACAGATGTAACTTCCGGCAACAAAAGCGCAACCATAACAGTTTCATTCACACCGAATGTGAACATCACTTCAACGGACAATGTACTGCTTAAAATATCCATTGATGGTACCTACCATTATGTGGTGTTTGAGTAATTGCTAAATGAGTTTTCCTCTGTCTTCTGTCACAAGACGATAGCAAAAGGTGAAACTGAATCGTTGCTGAAAGAAGACAATACCCCTCACACCCGCATTCGGAAAGCAGGGGGCGGGAGAAAAAAAACCATTGAACATCAACCTGGGATACTACAAGCAATAGAGGACATAGTTTTTCCAAATAGGATGGGCAATCCGATGAACCTATTGATATGGACAAGTAAAAGCATAAGAAAGATAACTGCCGAGTTGCTTGTTCTGGGATATAAAGTTTCACATGAGGTAGTACGGCAATGTCTTATTGAGTTGGGATATAGCCTTCAGGCAAACAAAAAAACCAAAGAAGGTGGAGATTCTCCTGATAGAGACGCACAATTTGAACACATCAATAGGATTGCAAAAGAGTTTGCAGAGAGCAACGATCCTGTAATTTCCGTTGATTGCAAAAAAAGGAGCTTGTAGGAGAATATAAAAACAACGGACAAGAATGGACACCGACAAAAAATCCGATAGAGGTTAACGTATATGATTTTATAGATAAGACCAATGGGAAAGCCAGTCCTTATGGAGTATATGATCGCTATTGGCAATGAACTGGACTACATTCCGGGTGATCTGGATTATAACCTAAAAGTGTGAGATGCCGTGAACGAAATTGCCGGGATAATTAAGCAGATTGATTCTCTTCACCCGGTACTCACAGTTGTGCAACGCTCCCATTTGCAGCGCTTCGCGGCAATCGATGCTTACAGGAAAATATCCGCACGCTACTGGGGTAAACCTTTTTTTTATTCCTTTCCCGGATGAAGGAAATATTACCATTGCCGAGCATTTGCGCGAGCGGGGCTACAGAACCGGATTGATTGGAAAAACGCACTTTAATAACTGGGCGTGGGCACCGCTTTATAAAAACGGATTACCCGACCATGGTTTTGATGTGATGATAGAAAATGGTGAATACCGCGAGTGGCTGATAGAAAATCCGCAGCCCGAACTCCCCGCAGAAATTCAAACTTACAACCGCGATGAAATTTCAACTGAAGACGTGGCCACCTGGATGAACAGTAAAAACCTGCCGCACGCGGTTTACGATGAATACAGCTCGGGAACCTATTTTGCAAGGCAGGCCGCCAACTTCATCAACGAAAGCGGTGAAGAACCTTTTTTCTGTGGATGGCTTTCTTCGAACCCCACCATCCCTATTATTATCCGTTGGAATATGCGGGGAAATATAATCCTGACGATATGCCACTACCCACAGGGAGTCCGGAAGACAACCGCTGGATTCCTGCAAAATTTCAAAATCTTACGGATGATGAAAAACGTGGAATAATTGCTGCGTATTACACTTCTACCGAGTACCTCGATAAAAATATCGGCATAGTGCTCGATGCGGTTAAAGAGAATGGTATGGATGAAAATACGTTGGTGCTTTACCTAAGCGACAACGGTTACCTGCTCAACGATCATAAACGGTTCGAAAAACATACCATGTGGGAAGAAGCCATCCGGCAACCGATGATTGTGAAAGCGGGCAATCTTTTTGAAAGCAGTGTACAAAAAGAAGCACTGGTGGAGTACATCGACGTGGTGCCTACAATTCTGGATATTCTGGGAGAAGAACAAATTTCTGAATCACAAGGGAAAAGTTTCTTGCCTGTTTTGAATAATGAAACAGACAAACACCGCGAAATTGCTTTTTCGGAATACCTTCAGGACAATTTGGCTATGGTCACTACAAAAAAATGGAAATACATGTTCACCACCGGAAGCCGCGATTTGGGAATCGGGTATGCCACCGGCTACGGATCGTCAGGAATTGTGCCCCGATTGTACGATTTGGAGAATGATCTGCAGGAATCGGAAAACGTTGCGGAAGCGTATCCTGAAATTATGAGACAAATGCAGGAAGAAATGTTGCAGCGTTTCATGGAAACACATCCCGATGCCGAACAGTGCCCAGAAGAATTAACACTCGAAGGCAAACTGGTCTGGTTTTGCGAACCCAGGGATGTGGGAACCGATCAATCACCTGGAGATGTGCCCGTGAGGGTGTTTAAAAAATAAGTTGCCAATCAGCAGCGAAATTAACAATAAATTGTGCATAATTTTTTGACAATAACAGACAGCCAATAAATATTAAGCAGTTTCTTTGAAATATCAAAAAGACAATAACCATATCGAGAAAGGAATACGATAACCTTAAGCAAGAGAACGCTGAGTTGAAGCAACAATTACCGGAGGCGCTATCATTGATA
This sequence comes from Tangfeifania sp., assembly GCF_055108615.1. NCBI lineage: Bacteria > Pseudomonadati > Bacteroidota > Bacteroidia > Marinilabiliales > Prolixibacteraceae > Tangfeifania > Tangfeifania sp. Next base: position 42,471 of record NZ_JBSQIC010000028.1, read on the forward strand.
AAGGATTTGCAAAAACAAGAAGTTGTTATTCC
>NZ_JBSQIC010000029.1:0-41676 GCF_055108615.1 Tangfeifania sp.
CGACCAAATTCTTTTAAATTAAGATAATCCATACCATACCTGGATGTGAAAGTGAAGTTCTCTAAGAAATCGACAGAAAACCATGGTGAAATTACAGCCTTATACTGTTGGGTATAACTTCTATCTCCATAATAACTTCTTTGAGCAACGGGATTATAACCATTAGAAGTATTCATATTCCAGCTTCCATCAGGCATTTTAACAGGATCTATAGGCAATTGCATATAGGCTTGTGTAATAGGATCTGAAAAATACCCCCCTCCTGCTCCAAGATTAATTTCAGAATAAGAAGCAGTTAAATTCAATCCAAAAGAAATATTTTCAGAAGCCTGATTCTCAAAATTAAAACGTCCTGAATAACGTTTCATGTCTTTTCCAACTACAATTCCTTCGTCTTCGTAGTATCCTCCTGAAAGAAAAAATTTCATATCATCAGACCCACCACTTACTTCAAGATTATAATCTTGTGTTTTACCATTCCTGGTAACCTCATCATACCAATCTGTATCACTACCTTTATCCTCTAAACCCAAAAAGCTGCTTAACAGGTTATCATCCCATTCACTGACATCATCGATCCAACCCGTATTTTTGAACATATGCGCAAGAAAATCAATCCAATTCTCCCGATCTAAATGTCTGTAATTATTTCTACTTGGAATTGAAGAAAATCCACTTTTCGCATTAAAGGTAAACTTTGTATCTCCAACTCTACCATTTTTTGTATCTATTACAATTACACCATTCGCTGCTCTTGCTCCGTAAATTGAAGTAGCAGATGCATCCTTAAGAACAGAAATTGACTCAATATCATGAGGGTTTAAAGAAGCTAAAGGATTGATAGTTTGGTCTTCATCTGAACGCATCCCAAATGCTCCGGTTGACATTGGAACCCCATCAATCACATAAAGAGGTTGTGTCCCTGAATTAAAAGAACCTAATCCTCTAATTAATACTGAATTATAACCACCAGGCTGCCCTGTTTCAGCACTCATGGCCAATCCAGCAACAGAGCCTTGTAAAGACCTAATTGGATCTGCATCAGTTGTTTTAGTAACAACCTCTTGATCAACGGTTGAAGCAGAGCCAGTGAAAGCAACTTTCCGTGTTACTCCATACCCCGTAACTACAACCTCATCAACACCAATTACATCTGGAACCATTTGAACATCAACAGTAGTCCCTTCAATTTCTTTTTCTACTGTTTCCATTCCAATAAAAGAGAAAATTAAATTTTGCGCATCTTCCGGTACTCGAAGCGAGAACTCACCATTAATATCGGTAACAGTACCCAATGTGGTACCCTCAACAACAATCGAGACTCCGGGAATTGGCTCGCCATCCTCAGCAGAGGTAACCGTACCGGTTATTACCCTCGTTTGAGCATTTACTGCCAGGCTTCCCATGAAAAGGAGAATCGTGAAAAATAAAGTGATCTTTTTCATAGAAATAGTTTTAAATTATTAATTAAACAGTTATAAAATTTTATTTTTTATTAATTATGCTTCCTCTTTTTTATTCTTTTACAACATCCCCCAAAGCAAGTAAATAACTCGTATTTTCTATTTTTAAAAAATCAATAATAAATGTTAAAAAACATAAAAACAGGGGCAAATTTATAAAAACAATCGAATTACCCAAAATCTGTAATTAAGGATTGAAATAAAAACAAAAAATGAAAGAACAATAGTCAAAAAAGTTAATAAGAAAAAGCCAGGAGGAGCGATTAATAACCTAATCTATGAAGGGTCATTGTGAAAAAAGAAGAGTGAGTTCCTCCCGGCTATCTTTCTTTTAACTATCGTTACCTAAATTGACAGATTAAAATCTCCTTATTAAAAGCATGAAAGCTTCGGTTTTTTTTTTCATAAAAACAGTTTTAAATTAGCAATTAAACAGAAAGTATTTTCTTCAAAAAATATTAAAATCCCCCAAACTCAGTTCTTCTGATTTCAACTTATATTTTTTACATTTCTCCCAAAATAAACTTGTAATTTGAATTAACTAAATGTTAAAAAACATTAATCACAAATTTTAAAAAAAGAATTGAATAAAAAAACGAATGTCCCAATTTTTTTTATCCAAATAAACAAATTACTGAATACAAATATCGAGGATTCAAACTTGAAGTTATGGAAAGAGTTATAAAATTCTTTTCAAATTGATTAGTTTATCAACTAAATAAACCAAATTCCTGTTCTGCTTAATAAATTTTATTTTTTGTTCATCATTTTGTTTGCCGGCAATGTAAAAAACTGCGTCAATTCCAAAATCAGTGGCTCCTTTAATATCCACTTCCCAGTCATCGCCCACCATCAAACTTTTGTTTTTGGGGGCATTGGACGACTTCGCCGCATATTCAAATATTTGCCGGTGTGGTTTGGGCGACTGGATATCTTCTGAAATGAATACTTTGTTAAAATACTTTGCCAACCCGGTGACTTCAAGTTTTTTAAACTGCACTTCGCGAAAACCATTTGTTATTATCAATAACGAATATCCTTTCACCGTTAAATATTCAAGCAACTCAATTGCACCTTCAACCAGCTTTTTCTGTTTCGGCATTTCGTTCAGGTAAAGCGAGTTCATTTCACCGGCATCAACCCCGCTGACATTCAACTCATGGAATGTTTTCTGAAAACGTTGCCGCACAAGCTCTTTTTTTACAACCTTTTTATTTCTGTACGCTTCCCAAAGCTCATGATTATATTTTGAGTAGGTGTTAAAAAAAAGAGTGAAGTCTGTGCTTTCATTCAGCTCCGGAAACTTCTGAAATGCCGCGTGAAGCGCATGAAATGAATTGGTGTGAAAATCCCAAAGGGTATTGTCGAGATCGAAAAAAATATGAGAGTACCTTTTTTTACTCATTTTCCCCTTTTTTGGGCAGGCCTTCCACAACAATCACAATTTCTCCTTTCGGTGGGTTTTCGGTATAATAGTCAGCGAGTTCTGTCAAGGAACCTCTTTTAACTTCTTCGAATAATTTTGAAAGTTCGCGGCAAACACATGCATTTCGATCGTTCCCAAAATGTTCAGCCAAATGTGTCAATGTTTTCACCAGCCGGAAAGGCGATTCGTAAAACACCATCGTGCGCACCTCTTCGGCAAGTTGCTGAAGGCGTTTTTGCCGGCCTTTTTTACGTGGCAAAAAACCCTCGAACACGAACCTGTCGGTGGGAAGTCCCGAAACAGCAAGTGCCGGTATAAGCGCGGTTGCCCCCGGGAGGCACTCCACTTCAATTTCGTTTTTTACACACTCACGAACAAGCAAAAACCCGGGATCGGAAATAGCCGGCGTTCCTGCATCCGAAATCAGTGCAACTGTTTTTCCTTCGGTTATTTTAGTTACAATTGAACCGGCAATTTTGTGTTCATTAAATTTATGGTGGGAGGTTGCTTTTTTCTCAATCCCCAGATGGTTCAACAATTTGGAAGAAGTCCGTGTATCTTCAGCCAAAATCAGGTCGGCTTCTTTTAACACGGTTATGGCGCGCAGGGTAATGTCGTCAAGATTACCAATGGGCGTTGGAACCAATATCAGTTTTCCCGGTTCATCCATTTTGAAACCTGCGTTTTACAAGGTTCACAAATTTGAGGCTGGTTTCGTTCTTTTTCCATTTAAAATTTTTGCGCAAGTAATCCACCGCTTCTTTAATATTCTGCATCGAATCGAGTGTTTTCACCGTTTCCAGAAATTTATCACTGTCGCCGTCGAACAGCTCACGGATGTACTGAAACCGATCGTTGATTCCAATGGTGGACCGAATGCTACTCACCGGCCGGTTCGATAATTTATACTCCAGCTTATTCTGGTCGGTAATAATATCGTTCACTGATTTCCCTTTCAAAAAGCTATCGCCCAGACGTGAATTGGCCTCTGTCCTTTCGTTATCTTCCTCCAGCATATCATCATCTTTTTCTTCCTGCTCTACATCATCTTCCCGGTGGGTTTCTCCCGTTGCTGGCATTTCCTGATTTTCAGGCCCGGATTCAGGTTCTTTTTTTTCTCTTTCCTGAATACCTTCTGAAGTTGGCCTTCCCTGATTTATTTCCCGATGCCCGGCTTCTTCCCCTTCTTCGGCTTTTTCCTGTCTCGGCAATTCATCTTTTTGAACCGAAGCAGCTTCAATTGTTTGCTGAACTTTCTCAACCTTTTTCTGCTCAGCATCGGAGAGTGGCTCAGAACTATTCTTTTGCATTTTTGCTTCAAAAAGTTGCATCAGTTGCAGTAATCCTTTGGCACGGGAATGAACAAACTCCATTTCGAGTGAGTCGATGTTTTCCTGCGATTTCAGTTCGGCAATTAACTCCTCGAGTTCGCTCATGTCTTTCAACAAAATTTTTATGAGTTTTTTATCTTCCATTCTTTGCCGGGCTATATTTTTAAAGTTTAATTTTGTAAAAGTACAAATTTAAATTTCTTATTGAACAGAGGCTGCATGTTTATTGAAAGGGATGTAAACAGCCCAAAAAAGCTGGGCGCAATTGAGGTAGTGACGGGTTCCATGTTTTCGGGAAAAACCGAAGAACTGATACGCCGTTTGAAACGGGCGAAATTTGCCCGGCAAAAAGTGGAAATCTACAAACCGGCCATGGAAACCCGCTACTCGGAAGACGAAGTGGTTTCGCATGACGAAAACGCCATTCGCTCATCTCCGGTTGATAATTCATCAAATATTTTACTGCTCTCGGGCAACGTGGATGTTATTGGCATCGACGAAGCCCAGTTTTTCGATAAAGGGCTGGTTGAAGTGGTGGTGAAACTGGCCAACATGGGGATTCGGGTGATTGTTGCCGGGTTAGACATGGATTTTAAAGGGCTGCCCTTTGGCCCCATGCCCGGCTTAATGGCAGTGGCCGATCATGTTACCAAAGTGCACGCCATTTGCGTGAGATGCGGAAGTATTGCCCAGTTTTCGCACCGCCTCTCGGAACAGGAACAGGTTGTGTTGCTGGGTGAAAAAGAAGCTTACGAACCACTTTGCCGCAGCTGTTACACTAAAGCTATCAAAAGCCCCTCCAAACCTCCCCAAAAGGGAGGCTAAAAAAGGATTTTAATTCATGATCATAACAAATTCCATACTGGAAATTTCACAAATAATTGAGGGAAAACTATTTGCTCCTTCTGATTTTAGTGATTGGAGGATTGAGCAAATTATAACCGACAGTCGCACATATTTTGGTGGCAAAAATGCCTTGTTTTTTGCATTGGTTGGCCCCCGAAACAACGGGCACCATTTCATTCCGGATCTTATAAAAAAAGGAGTTGCTGCTTTTATTGTTTCAGAAAAGAAATTCATTACCGGAGACGCAGCCTTTATTTTAGTTGAAAACACCACCAGCGCGCTGCAAAAACTGGCGGCTTTTCACCGTGCCCGGTTTCATTATCCTGTAGTTGGGGTTACCGGCAGCAACGGAAAAACCATTGTAAAAGAGTGGTTGCACGAAGTACTTTCCGGCCAGCTTAAAATAGTTCGCAGCCCCAAAAGTTACAATTCGCAGGTAGGTGTCCCGCTTTCTGTTTTGTTAATGGACAACCACTACGACCTGGCCATTTTTGAAGCGGGAATTTCGCAACCCGGAGAAATGGCTAAACTTCAGCCCATAATAAATCCTGATGTGGGGATTTTAACCAATATTGGCGATGCACATCAGGAAAACTTCAAATCGAAGAAGCAAAAACTACTGGAAAAGCTGCAGTTGTTTAAATCGGCAAATCAACTCGTTTTTAGTATCGATAATGCCCTGGTGGAAAAAGAAACCCAAAACTTTTGTATTGAAAACTCAATTAAACAAGTAAGCTGGTCGCTTCAGAATAAAAATGCGCTGCTCAAATTTAAGCATCAAACCATTGACGGCAAGTCTAACCTATCGGTTGTTTATAATGATGAAAAGTTTGAAATTACCGTTCCTTTTACCGACGAATCATCCATCGAAAATGTTTGCCATTGTTTTGCTGCAACATTGTTGCTGGTGAAAAATGCAGGCAAAACGGTAAATGCTTATACAAAGCTGGCCCCGCTGGCTATGCGCCTCGAGATAAAAAAAGGGGTGAACAACTGCCTGCTTATCAACGACTACTACAATTCCGACCTCACTTCATTTTCGATAGCACTCTCGGTTTTGCACCAGCAGGCCAAAAAAGGGCATTTAAAAAAAATGGTGATTTTATCCGATATTCAACAAACCGGAATTCCGCAAAAAAAACTGTATCGGCAAGTCAATCAGTTGTTAGTGCAATGGCAAATTGATGAGATTGTTGGCATTGGCCCTGAAATTAAGGCCCACTCAAATGAATTCACGCTTCAAAAAAGCTTTTACCCGGCAACCGGAACTTTCATTAAACGCCGCTACAAAAATCAGTTTAACAATGCTGTTATATTAATAAAAGGTGCCCGCAGTTTTACATTCGAAAAAATATCTGCGCTGTTACAGCAAAAAGCCCATCAAACGGTTTTGGAAATTGATTTGAATGCACTGGAAAACAACCTGAATGTTTTTCGTGGCCTGCTGCGCCCCGAAACCAAAATTATGGTAATGGTGAAAGCATTTTCGTATGGCACCGGCGATGTGGAAATTGCCCAACTACTACAATACCAAAATATTGATTACCTGGCAGTTGCGGTTGCCGACGAGGGTGTTGAACTCAGGAATGCAGGCATACAAACGCCAATTATTGTTATGAACCCTGAACAGCATAGTTTTCAGAATATAATTGACTACCGGCTGGAGCCCAATATTTACGGAGAAGAGGTTTTGCTGGATTTTAAAAAAACTGTTTTGCAGAACGCATTAAGCCATTATCCTGTTCACCTTAAAATTGACACCGGGATGAACCGGCTGGGATTTAAAACCAGGCAGGAAATCAAAAATATAGTTTCAGAAATTTCATCCGGCAACCTGCTGAAAATTAAGTCTGTATTTTCACACCTCGCAGCAAGCGACAATCCGGATTTCGACACGTTTACACAAGAGCAATTCAATTGTTTTGAAATACTTTCAGAAAAAATAACCCGGGCATTTCCGTATAAAATTGACCGACACATTCTGAATTCTGCAGGAATTGAGCGTTTCCCCAACAAGCAAATGGAAATGGTGAGACTCGGAATTGGATTGTATGGAATTTCGGCAACCGGATTACCGTTACAAAATATCAGTACGTTTAAAAGCACCGTTTCGCAGGTTAAAAAAGTTAGCCCTGGTGAAACCATTGGTTACGGAAGAAAAGGAAAAATTGACCGCGAAAGCGAAATTGCCATTGTACCTGTTGGCTATGCCGACGGGCTCGACCGCAAATTAGGCAACGGTACCGGGCAGGCCTGGGTACACGGGCAGCGGGTTCCAATTACGGGCTCTATCTGTATGGACATGCTCATGCTCGATGTCACGGGTAAAAATGTTTCGGCGGGTGATGAAGTGGAGTTTTTCGGACCTCACATCACGGTTTCTGAGGTGGCAGAAAAAGCAGGTACCATTCCTTATGAAATACTGACCGGGATTTCGCAACGCGTGAAAAGGGTGTACCTGTTCGAATAAATCTTATCCTAATTTACTCACGCGTTCCAGGCGATGCGAATTCAGAATTTTTATTTTGCGCCCGTCGATGGCAATCATCTGCTCGTTGGCAAAAGTGGAAAGTGTGCGAATGGCATTCGAGGTCGTCATGTTCGACAAGTTGGCAATATCTTCGCGCGAGAGGTAAACTTTAAGGGTCGTTCCGTCGTGCTCAAATCCGTATTTATCTTTCAACAGCAGTAATGACTCAGCTAATCTTCCGCGAATATGTTTCTGTGTTAATGTTACTGTACGTGAGTTGGAAAAGCCCAGCTCCCTGGATAATTTCTGTATGAGGTAATACGAAAACGAACTGTTTTTGAGCGCTCTGTTCAAAACAAAATCGGGACTTACAGTGCAAATCATCGACTCTTCCAGCGTGACTGCCGATGCAATGTGGTTTTCTTCGGCAAACAAGGCACGGTACCCGATTATGCCAAGCGGTTTGGCCATGCGAATAATTTGCTCGCGACCCCCAACGCCTTCTTTAAAGATTTTAACTTTACCAAAAACCAGCATCATAAACCCGGTTGGTTTGTCCCCCTCTTTAAAAACAAATTCATTTTTTTTATAATGAGCCAACGAGATATGCTGTTCCAATTCCTCTTTTTCTTCCTGGTTTAACAGGTGAAAAATTGATTTTGGATTATCCAGAATATCTTGTATCCCCAACTCAGAATTTAACATATATCAGTCAATAACATGTTTTAGAGCATCAAAGTTATAAATTTTAGGAAAATTGTCCCTTATTTTTGCTTTTATTTTATGCAAGTAGCTGACATGCTCCTTTAAAACCATAAAATATACCTCTTGCCCCCTCAAAACGTTTTTCATTTAAAGAACAAAAAGAGTGGGGATTTGGCGCGATAATGAATCCGCTGCGGCTTTGCCTGATAGGCGGAAATATGGGCCCGATTTATTTGTGATTTGCGAAATACCGGGAAAAGAGGAAACGATTTCCAGGATTAAAAAAGGTATTGAAGATATAGGATAAATCCTGTAAAAGAAAACTTCACAACAAATGAAGTCCTCCTTTTTTAAACGACCATTTTGTTCACCGGAAAATCTTCTCTTACCAGCCCGTATTCCAATTGAATCACACGGCTTCCGTAATTCGCATATTTTTCATTGCGCGTTACCTGGGTGATGGCCATTCCCTCTTTGTTTAGTTTTTTCAGCAGATTCATTATCATTTCACCCTGTTCCGAATGCAAATTCCCGGTAGGTTCGTCGGCAAGCAACAGTTTCGGGCTGCCTATAATGGCACGTGTAATGGCCACCCACTTAACAAAGTCTTTGTTCAGCATGGTTAATATTTCGAAAACTTTTACACGGTTTACTTTACGGATGCCGATTTGGGAATATCGACCCCCTGGGTAATATGTCTTCATTTTTTTGTAATTTTGACTAAAAATTAATAGCCATGTTATTTAATGAGAGAATAACACTTGAACCCGGGAAACGAAGTGGAAAACCTTGTATAAGGGGCATGCGGGTAACCGTGGCTGATGTTCTGGGGTATTTGGCATCCGGGATGAGTTTTGAAGAAATCCTCGATGATTTCCCCTACCTTGAGCGTGAAGACATCCTTGCATGTTTAAGTTATGCCGCAAATAAGGAAAAAATTGAACTCAGTGCATAATGAGGTTACTATTCGACCAAACCCTTTCACCAAAATCGATGCTCAGCGATGAACTGGTAACCGAAATTAACGGGGTTATCGTGGAATTTGGTTACGGGGAAGTGTTTAAAAAAAGGGAAAATGCACCCCAGCGTAGAGTTAGGCAAGAAACTTGCAATAACCACCGACCAGTATGGGTTAATTGTTGATTACCAGATAATGGAAGCAGAACAAGACAGGGATATTGTTGTGAAACTGGCCGACAGGTTGCTTAACCACTACAAGATTGCTTCATGGAGTTTTGACAAGGGATTTTGGCTGAAAACAAACAAAGAACTTCTGGAACTGGAAGTACCACAGGTAATTATGCCAAAACTGGGGAGGCGCAACAAAGAAGAGGAAACCCTGGAGCACAGCCCCTCCTTTAAGCGGTTGAAAAACAAGCACAGCGCTATTGAATCAAATATTAATGAATTAGAAAACAGGGGGTTGGACCGTTGTCCCGAACGAGGCTACCATCATTTCCAAAGGTACACCGGGTTGGGCGTAGCGGCCTATAACCTGGGAAAAAATTGCTTGAACAGCAGCGGGAAGAATTGAAAAAAGCACGGGAAAAGTTGCGACAGGCTGCGTAAAACTATCAATCAAGCCAATTTTTGAACCCCAAAATGAAAATTTACGGGATGAAAATGCTCGAAAAATCAGAAAATAGTAAAAAAGTTAACTTTGGGAGGTTACCTAACCCATTTTGGGAGGTTACCTAACCCATAAATAACCTGTTCATAAAATAAAAAACACGGAAAAACAAAAAAACTACCCGCACTTATGGGTTGCTTTCTTAAACTTTTTTGAAATGAGTGAGTTTTCTTAGAGGCACTAACTAAACCAACAAAAAATGAACAAATGCTAATCTACCCATTATCTGAAAGAATATTTTTAAACATTCATTATTCATTGTAATCTTTGTTACTATTATAAAATACAGTGTCAAAAATGAACTGCAAATAAAATTACATCCCAAAAGGCTGTCTGTCAGAGTAAAGATGAAGCATCAGAAAAAATAAAAATTTAAACACAGGAATAATTCTACCCATTAATTGTAGAGCTAAATACTCATTATGGGGAATTGATCTGCAATTTTACCAACTCTGTTAACTATAAAATTTATTTTATTTAAAAAGTATTTGAATATCGCCTGTTGAAAAATAAACTAAAAAATTCCTTTATAAGTGTCGCAATTAATTAATTTTTAAACGGTTGGATGTATTTCCTTAAAATAATGACTGTCCCAAAAACAAATTATTTCATCAATCTTTCAGTGAATAAAACTTTCGTATGGCACAATATTGTCATAAATTCACTAAATTTATTAAATAAATAAAAATAATTATTATGAAAATTGCAGGAGCGGTTTTATCAATTTTGGGAATTATTGGGGTGGTTTATTTTGGAATACAGGCAATGAATGAATCGGAAAATTTCAGCGTTTTGGGTGCCGAAGTTGCGGTAAGCACAGCCAACTGGACACCCGTAATTGTTAGCGGAGTAGTTTTGGTAGTGGGAGTAATTTTATTGATTGTAAGGAAAAAATAATACGATTTTCCACATTTTCTGTCCCCCGTCCTTTCAATTAGTGTTATCTAATAAATCATTGATTTACAGATAAATTATTTTGCAAACAGTGTGTATTTTTTTCACACAATGCCCCAGTTTTTCGCCACATTTACTCATGTTGTGGAATTCAATTTTTTCTGAAAATCAGCGATTTAAGCCTCATGTAAATATTTTGGCATAAAATTCTCATCTTATTATTCAGGAACAAATTGTTAAATAATTTAAAATAAAATTGTTATGAATGAATTACTTATAAAAGGAAACTGGAATGAGATAAAAGGTAAGTTGAAACAAAAATACAGTGATCTTACCGATGATGATTTAATTTATGCCGAAGGAAAAGAAGACGAACTTTTGGGCCGGCTTCAGAAAAAAACCGGAAAAACCAAAGAGGAGTTAAAAAAAGAAATCAATAAGCTATAAAGAACGCTATGAGAGGTTTATTGTACATCATTGCCATCATCCTGATTATAGGATGGCTTTTGGGTTTCTTTGTATTTTCACTTGGTCACTTGATTCATATACTCTTAATCACTATCAACCGACAAAAACTAAATTTCTGTCGATTTTATTTTTATGTTATTCAAATTCAATTGTTTACAAGCTGGTTTTCTGTTTTTTTAAAACCTACCGCCCCATTAAAAGAGGGACCTTTGTACGGTTGCAGGGCTCTTGTTACGGCTAGTCCTGCGCTTGGCGTAGGCACGCCTGCCTTCGGTTACTACCCACATCAAGTCTAAATGACTTATCAAGTGTATCCGAATAAGTGCCGCTACAGTCGAAAATGCTTTTTTGCTTTTCGATAATACCCTGATTACATTGAGCAGCAAGTGGGCTATGAGCGTACACCAAATCTGCGTTTTTATGCCATTCTCCGTATCCGAATAGAAAAAATGCAACTGAAAATTCTGTTTCAGTTTTTTAAAAGTCGTTTCTATCGTCAATCGGTATTTGTAAATCAGGGCGACTTCTTCCGCCGTTATATCCCAATTGTTAGTGATGAATTTGTATTTTCGCCCCTGTTCGTCCCGGTAATAAACCAATCGCAGGCAAAGTGTTTTTTCCTGTTTCTCTTTTTTATATTTCAGGTGAATATGTTCAACCCTGTACACGCCATATTCATCTTTTTTTAGTGGTTTGTCAAAAATTACATCCTGAACTTCGGCCCTCGCATTATCTTTCAACCGGCAGACAAAATAGACTTCTTCCTCTGTCCACTCTGCAAATTGCAGGTAATAGTTGTAGGCTTTGTCGAAGACCAACATGCTGCCTTTTGACGGGTTCAGATGCTGTAAAAACTTCTTGTCGTGCATTTTTGCCTCGCTGATTTTGGCAAACACTGCCGTGTCGGCGTGTACATCGGTCAGCATGTGTACTTTCAAGCCCCCCTTTTTCTTGCCATCGCCTTTCGGATTACGGCCTACGCCTTTCATCACGTCCGAAAACAGCGTTATGGTGGTTGAATCGAAGGCATAAAACTTCTCAAAACTTACCTTTTCCTTTCGGCTGACCGACTAAATTCTTTGTTATATCTTTGCCCATGTTGCAGTTTTTTTGTAGCAAAACAAACTTACAACATTGGGGCGAAACCTTGCGGAAGTAGCCCCATTTTTACTGAAATTTTAACCGGTCAGTAGTGATTTTCCGTATTATATTTATTTCCTTTATTTCTGTTTTTAGTTCTCAGTTTTTCTAAAATTGGCTACAAAGTTAGGGGTGAATTTGATTTTTCAAAACCCCTTAATTTATTTCTTCTTCGATTATTGTTTCCTGTGATACCTCGTCAGATAACTTTGTCTCTTCAGTTATCACTTTAGTTTTCCATGTTCCCTTTGCAAACCATAAAATAGTTATGATTGCCGCAACAACATTGGATACAGGAAATGCTATCCACAAACCTACCTCTGCAAGTTTAGTGTGCATAGATAGGATATAGGACAATGGAAATCTTAAAATCCACAACGAGATTATTGACAGAACCATAGAAACCATGGTATTTCCTGTTCCTCTGAGAGCTCCACTTAAAGCCTGTTGTACTCCGATAAAACCAAATGCTAAAGCCATTATTTTAATAAATAAGGCACTTGACCGGATGGTTTCAATCTCCCCCGGAATGAATATTGCAGAAATTTGATTGGCAAAGAGGAATACAATTATACCCACAAGAGTTAAAAAGATAAAGCTAGTTAAACTGCTCAATTTTACAACTTTTTCAACCCTATCCAATTTTTTAGCCCCCATATTCTGTCCAACTAATGTTGAGGCAGCCATAGACAAGCCCATTGAAGGGATAATAACAAAACTACGGATTCTGTTTCCTATTCCATAGGCTGCAAGGGTATGTGTTCCAAAAGTTGCGACAAGAAAAGTCATTACTATCATTCCCAATGCTCTGGTTGACTGTTCAATTGAGGCTGGAAATCCAAGCTTAAACATTTTTTTAATCAGGGGCATATCTGGTTTCAGGTCTTTTAGATGTAATTGAATCTGATATTTCCCCTTTATCAATAACATTATACCGATTATCGCGGCAAGTCCCTGCGTTGTGATTGTAGCTACTGCGGCTCCGCCAACACCAAAAGCCGGTATAAACTTATATCCAAATATAAACAAAGGATCAAGAAATAGATTCAATATAACTGTTCCTAAAACAATATAGGCTGGCGTTTTCACATCCCCAACCCCTCTCATTAATGATTGGAAAACCATATACGTAAACATAAAAATCATTCCGATAAAAGAGATTTTCATATATGAGACTGCACTTGAATAAACGCCTGGCTCTGCACCCATTAAACCAATCAAAAAAGGAGATAGTATGTAACCAATAACTGCTAAAATAATAGAAATAATTACAACCATTATTAAAGTTTGAGAAGTAATGTGATTGACGGCTTTTTGGTCATTCTTTCCTTTATATTGGGCGACAAGAATTGTTCCTGCCATGGCTAATCCGCCACCCAATGAAATAATTAAAAAAATAAGGGGGAAACTAATGGAAACAGCAGCTACAGCATCTGTGCCAAGTCTTCCTACCCAAAAAGTATCAGTCAATTGATATGCTGTTTGTAAAATATTTGCAAATATTATCGGAACGGCTAAAACTATTAGCGATTTTAGAATAGACCCTTCAGTTAAGTTATTTTTTTGATGCATGTTAATTACCTGATAAATTAAAATTGGTTACCACTCAGCAGCGAAATTAACAATAAATTGTGTATAATTTTTTGACAATAACAGACAGCCAATAAATATTAACCCAACTTGTTAAAAATGCCACCCAAAATCAAAAAAAATGCAGTGTTCCCCCTGTAGGGGCAAAACAAATTTATAAAGCCCTGGGGTATAAAACCGTACCCTACTATATGAAAAAACCTGTGTTACCCGAAATATGAATATCTTAAACCCATCCGGCTGGAATACAGAATTTTATGATAGTAAGATAACAAGTTGGGTTAACTGATATTTTTATAAAAATGTAGATGAGCAAAACATTTACATTGCGAGTTGCAGAGGTCACTATAATTAACCCCCAAATACTCATTTCTCTCTGTAAAAGTAACTTTGCTTCTCATCCTTTACATCGAAAGTAAAAACCTCCTTTTTTGTATCATCATAAAAAACAGAAAGCAAGCCAATATCACCGGCGCAAAAGAGGCTGTGCGCACTCATAACAATCAGGAAAAAGTAAAACAGTGGCTGATTCCAATACAGAATTATTCCTGCAAGGGTAATAATTTTCACCACAATAAGTGGAGTCAGCGCTACAAAAGTAAATTGTTTCCGGTTCAGTACATGACGGTCGGCCTCGGCATAAAAAATGAATTTCTTCAAATACCCGCCAAAGGCAACATGTTTGGCACCGGTAAATTTTAGCGCGATTCCATGTAAAACTTCATGAATAATAATTAACAAAGAAAGGCTAAACCCGAGTGCCAAAAGCGAAATAAGCAATGGTTGGGCTTCATTGCGAAAAGCCAGCACGAGTGCACGGGCCAGAAAAAACATGCCGGTTAAAACCATCAACAACTGGTAAACGGCAAACATTTTTACAATTTTACTGTCGCTGCCGGTAAGTTGCTGCAGCACAAAATCTTTGATCTGCCCGTGATTCAGTTCGGCAATTATTTCATATTCTTCCCCATTTTTTAATTCTTCAACTGTTAAATTCGCCATTTCTATTCGTATCTGATTATTTTATAAAGGTCTTTTAAACTAATTAAACCTAAAAAGAAAGCAAAAATAACAGAAACAAAAATCATAAGCAGGTATCCGTAAACCCAGTTTGAAAAAAATTCAGACAACCAGCCGAAAAGAGCAACCGCCCCCACAAAAAACAACAGTTTGAAAATGTACATCCATTCAATTTTCAGCTTTAAAATAAAAACCGCAAGCGCAAGTTGTACTGCACCCGTAAAAAGCTGGGTAACCAGGCTGCTGTATGCCGATCCGTAGGCCTGAAGGCGTGGAATCAGAACAAGATTAAGAACTACATTCAGCACCATTCCTGAAAATGCCATAATATTAAGCTGCTTTAAGCTTCCGTTGGCCGTTAAAAGTGTTCCAAAAATGTAGGTAGTTGCAATCCCAATGAAGCCGATCATCAGGATTCCGAGAATATCTGACGAATAAGCAGTATTTGATGTATAGAGAAGCGACATGATTTCGCCATCGTAATAAACACTTGACAATGCAACTACTACAGCCGGCACTATCAGCAAAGAATAGGAAAGCTTCACCATATCGCCAATGGGCTCGCGCTGCTTAATCATTCGTGCAAAAATAGGAAGCAGCAACCCTGCAAACAGGGCCCCGAACATGGATACCGCATCGAGCAATCGAAAAGCCTGTGCATAAATTCCGGCTTGCTCTTTACCGTTTGAACCGGGAAGCAGGCGTTCGAGCATCACCGAATCAATGCGGTTATACAACGACATCAGCAAAATAAGGAGTGCGTATGGATACGATTTTCGTAAAAAAACAAAGAAAAACCTCCAGTTAAACCGTACTTTAATCCTGCCCGATTTTTTCAGCACGATTGCAAACGTGATAACAGCAGTTAAAATATAAGCTGCTGTTTGAGCATACACAAACCACTCGATGGTAAAATGAGGCCTGAAAAAATCGTTAAACAACAGCACGCTGCATATTATAATCATTATGCTGCGGTCGAGCACCGAAACCAGGCTGTCGGTGCGAAAAAGATGCAGCCCGCTGATATTGGAACGCAGATATAGTGTAAATGAGATTAGAAACTGATTAAAAATCAGGAAAAACAACAGGTGTAACTGAACTTTATCGTACCCGATTATGAATGCTACAGTTAAGCTGAAAACTGCATAAACAATGGCCAGCACAAGCTTCAGCCCGACTATATTCGACAAATGTTTTGGGAGCAAAAAATTATGTTGGGCAATATTCCGGTTGTTGTAATTGGTAATTCCCACATCGAGCAGGATGTTGAGGATCATTGAAAAATTAAACAGTGCAAAATAGAAACCATAACTCTGGTCGCCCACCATGTTTTGCACGGTGCGGTCGATCCCAAAAATCCAAAAAGGCTTTATTAAAAGATTGAGGAAAAGCAGTAATATGAGGTTAGTTACAAATTTGCGTTTCAAAACCCGTCATTTAACATGGTTGCTTCATAATTTGAACGCGTAAAAGTAAAAAATATTTAATCAGACTTTGTACATTTACCCAAAATAGAAAAACGGATTAATGGTTATTGCCGTAAACACCCGGTTATTAATTGAGGACAAACTGGAAGGAATTGGCTGGTTCACGTTTGAAACGCTGAAACAGATAACGCAAAATCACCCCCAGCATCAATTCATTTTCATTTTCGACCGCCCCTGCAGTGAAAAATTCATTTTCGCTAAAAACATTACTCCCGTTGTTATTGGCCCTCCTGCCCGGCATCCGGTTTTATGGTATTTATGGTTCGAATTCCGGATTCCGCGCATACTGAAAAAATACAAGGCCGATTTGTTCCTTTCGCCCGACGGATATCTTTCGCTTAACACCAAAACTCCGCAGCTGGCTGTTATTCACGATATAAATTTTGTGCATCGCCCCCAGGATTTACCCTGGTTGAAAGCGAAATATTACAACCACTTTTTTCCGAAATTTGCCCGGAAAGCCACCCGCATTGCAACCGTTTCAAACTATTCTAAAACAGATATAACCCGCTCTTTTAATATTGATGTCGCCAAAATTGATGTGGTTTACAACGGAATAAACACGGTATATAATCCTACCCCAGCTCAAAACCAGAAAGCGACCCGCGGGAAATACACATCCGGCAGTGAATATTTCCTGTTTGTGGGCGCGCTGCATCCGCGAAAAAATATTACCGGGCTGCTTGAAGCTTTCAACATTTTTAAAATGGAGGATGAAAAAGGAATTAAACTACTCATCGTTGGCGGGCAAATGCACAAAACCGGGAAAATTTCCAAAACGTACAAAAACATGCAGTTTAAAAACGATGTGGTATTCACCGGACGTGTTACAACTTCTGAGCTGCATTCCATTTTGGGAGCAGCCCTGGCACTCACCTTCGTCCCGTTTTTCGAAGGTTTCGGAATCCCTGTGGTTGAAGCCATGAGCGCCGGCGTTCCGGTAATTTGCGCCAACACAACTTCACTGCCCGAAGTAGGTGGCGACGCGGTAATTTATGTTGATCCCAACAATTCCGGACAAATTTCGGATGCCATGACCCTTTTGGCCGGCAACCCGGAAAAACGCAGCGAACTGATTCAAAAAGGTTTCACCCAAAAAGAAAAATTCAGCTGGGGGAAAACAGCAAAACTTCTTTGGAAGAGCATTGAAAAAGCAATTCCCGATAAATATTAAACACCTTCCAAAAAAAATTGACAAAAAAGACATTTTATTAAACCTTTTTGCTCCCTGCTTTTTTGTATATATCCAGGCGGTTGTTGGCTACATCCGTGAAGCCGAAAAAGAAGAAGGTGCTGTAAAACCACCAGCTCCTGAAATGGTGGAAACCATGGATTATTTTATGGAAGTGGAAACATTTGCCGACAACCTTGAAATTCCATGGGCCATTGATTTTATTAATAAAAACACGGCACTGATAACAGAACGCACCGGACGATTGAGGATTGTTAAAAACGGGGCACTTCAGGCCGAAGCGGTAAAAAATACACCACAAGTATTGCACGAGGGACAGGGAGGTTTGCTCGATGTGGCAGTCGACCCGGAATATGAAGAAAACGGATGGATTTACCTGGACTACAGTCATGAACTTAAAGAATATGAAGGGAACCGGCCTCCCGCAATGACCCGTTTGGTACGGGGAAAAATTAAAAATAACCCACATGCCGGGAATGGAGCAACCCAACTTTTACTGGAAACCCTCCATGCCGTTTGCGGGCTTGATTTTTACCGGGGCGATTTATTTGAAAAATGGAAAAACAGGCTTCTGGTAGGTGCATTGAAATACGAAGAAGTACGACTGCTGCAAATAGAAGAAGACCGCGTAGTTCATGAGCAGGTCATTTTTAAAGGAGCCGGCCGTGTGCGCGATGTTTCAACCGGCCCCGACGGTGCTATTTATGTAGTATTGAACAAGCCAGATAAAGTGGTTCGACTAACACCCGAAGAATAAAATATTGTTGAGCTGATTAACTTAAAAAAGGCTGTTTTCAATAAAAAGACAGCCTTTATTTAAAACTATTCTTCAGCATCAGGGTTTTTCAAAAATGGAATCATCGAGCGGAACACCAAATTCTATTTCTTCAAAAATAATATTGGCCGAACCCATGGGTGATTTCTGTTCAATTTTCGTGGCCATTTTAATGCCGTCAAAATCTTTGTAATCACCCATAATTTGCTCGATAGTAATTTCCTGTCCCTGTGCTTCCACTTTTCCTTTTACTGAATGCACCAGATAACTGTCTGTATCGATGTAATAATTTCTTTCCACCCCATCTTCGCCGGTTAGTTTAATATTGAACACTTCGGCATCGCCTAAAAATTCTTTCCCGAGCAACTCGGCGGTAAATCCCTTTTCTTCGTAGTTGTACAGTTCCCCGTCAATATCGGCCTGGGTCATGGCCTGCTCCAGTTCCGCCCCAGTAAGCGCCTGAGGTTCAGAGCTAATCCACGGTGCAAGCATCCATCCTTTTTCGCCGTTATAAGTACGAATCATTTTTTGACCCTGCATTTCCATTTCCATCCTGAATTTATCGGGACGCTTCATTTTCATGTTCATAGGAATTTCCATTCCCATCTGTTCAACTTTTGCCTTTATCCTGTAAGACTCTATATCTGACAGTTTTTCCTGACCGATGGCTTTGAAGTGCTTATCTAAAACATCCTGCAGATTTTGGGCCTGGACAATATTTGCAGCAGCAAAAACCAGGATAACCAGAGTTAAAATTGTTTTTTTCATTTTCCAGAAATTTAGTTTTAAAATTTTGTGACCATTAAATATTTATAAGTAAAAAATTTACTGTTGAAATTACAATAAAATGTTGTTTTCTCCACATTCAGAAATAAATTTCAGCAAAAATCTTATTAAACGGAATACCTTTTTCAATTAACAAATCGCAGACTTCAACCTCTTTATTCCCGCTGCAAATACTGTAAATACGCGGAACCTGCCCGGGCGAGAGGCTTATTTTAACTACCTGCCCCGGAATAAATTCAAAATCACGCTTAAAGGAGATGACATGAACTCCCGGAGAAATTTCTTCGTTGTTGGTTAACTCATACGCTTTCATTTATTGCAAGGCCCTCTTGTGTTATTCCTTCAGTTATTGGCGAAAGAAAAGGTTACCACCAGGTTTTCGGTTGAACTAACTGTCATATTATTTACCTGGTAGTACACCTCAAGATTATTCATGGTACTCAACTGATCTGAATTGCCCCGCAATTCAACGGGAGTAACACGGTGAGCTTCCAGGGTAACTTTTGCAGGCGCATCGAACCCGATTCCGGGCTGAACGAGCTCAAGCTCAAAATCGACATCCGAAGTATTTTCTATCTCAATTACTTTCGCCTCTCCGTTTTTTAACTCAAGCGGAGCTTTATTTATTTTGAGTGAAGCAAAGAATAAAGGCTCCAGCAACAAAGCCTTTCCCATTAAAGTATTATTGTAATATACAACAGTACGTTTCTTAAAAAGCGCTTCCCGCACGCCTCTTTCTGTCCGGCTACTGGCAAAAACAAGCGTTAACGGACGATGACTGTTTTCCACATCATAAGCCATACCAATGGGCGGGTGAATATCAGTATTGGCAAACATGGTCAGGTTTTTTTCGTTGGCCCAGTCGATTGCTTCCGGGTAATAACTTTTATAATTGTACACCTCAATCCCGTGCAGCAAATCGCTGTTTAGCAGTCGTGTATGCTCAACCCACCAAAGTGTGGTATCAGGTTGCTGGGCTTTCCAGCCCGGGTGGTTCCAAAAAATAAATGCGCCCTGATCGCGGGCCTCCTGCAAAGCATCAAAAACATCATCGCGTTCGAGCAGGTTAGCATTTTTTATGAACAGCGTATTCAGATGGCCGGGAGGCATTCCCCGGGTAATTTCAGCACCTTTCACCAATATCAAATTTAATTTTTCGGCCAGCGGGCTTGCTATTTCGTAGGAGCGATTGTGGTCGGAAACAACATCTTTTGAATGAGGCCTGTACTCAATATGGTCGGTAATTGAAATCACATCCAGCCCTTCGCGCCAGGCTTCTTCAACCCTTACGGTTGGCCAAACTGTGCCGTCGGAAAAAACAGTGTGCATATGAAAATCACATTTTAATGTTTGATAGCCCGGAATATCGGGAATATGGATAACATTCCGCGTTTGCCCCATTGAAAACTGAGCTGTAATTAAAAGAACCGAAAGAATTAAATAGGTAAATTTTTGCATCGTTGTATGGTTTTAAAAAGTTCTTGTTTTTAAAAATAAATATCTGTGTTTTTATTGAACTATCAAGTATTAAGTTTATTAAATAATCAATAATTGTAAAGGAATAATTAATTTTAGAAAAAATCAGCCTATCTTTTTAAAAATATTAAAAAGACTTTTGGTTTAAAAGTAAATAATTTCAATCTTTGTTGATATTCGTAAACTATGGAAAAACTATTTAAACATACCGGAAACCAAAGCCAGGGTGTTGAACAGAAAAAAGTTACACACAAAAAACAAATTTTACGGACCCTCTATTTTCGCGGCCCATTATCCAATTCAGAGTTATCGAAGGTTATAAAACTCAGCACACCAAAAATCAACAGCTTGTTAATTGAGCTTATAAACGACGGGTTGGTAAACGAACTTGGCAGGGGCGATTCAAGTGGTGGTCGCCGGCCTAACATTTACGGCCTCGTAGAGAATGGTTTTTATGTTGCCGGAATAACAATAAACATCAACCGGACCATCATTTCCATTTTTAACAGCAACAATAAAGAAATAACTGAACCTCAGTACTTCCCTGTTAAAATGCAGGCCGATTTCAATATTTTCCATCAGGTGAATGAAAAGCTCGATGAAGTTGTTCAGAAATATAATATCGACCGAAAAAAAATATTGTCAATCGGACTTGAATTACCGGGGTTGATTAACCAGAAACAAGGTGTCAACAAAACCTATTTCCCTGAAAATAAAAACCTTTCGGAGGAACTGAATAAAATATTCGGAATGCCGGTGTACTTTAGTCACGACTCAAAGCTCCGTGCATTTTCAGAACAACATTTCGGGTTGGCCAAAAACAAGAAGAACGTAATAATGATTCAGGTTGACTGGGGCCTGGGTATCGGAATCATCATAAACGGAAAGCTGTACTCCGGGAAATCAGGATATTCGGGTGAGTTCGGCCATTTACCCATTGTTGACAACGGCGTACTTTGCAGTTGCGGCAAACAAGGTTGCCTCGAAACCATAGTTTCAGCTACTGCTATTACCCGCATGGCAAAACAAGGGATTGAAAATGGTACTTCATCGCTGATAAGCGATTTGCTGAACGGTGACCTTGAAAAGATTGACATATCAACAGTTATTCAGGCGGCCAACCGCGGCGACCAGTTTGCCATCTCCATTTTTTCTGATGTGGGCTACTGGCTCGGAAAAGGAATTGTTTACCTCATCCAGATTTTCAATCCTGAACTTATAGTGCTTGGCGGAAGGGTTGCCGAAGCCCGGCAGTTTATTGCGGCTCCAATTCAGCAAGCCATTAATACATTCAGCAACAGAGATATTAGCGACGACACCGAAATTAAATTTTCTGAACTTGGCCAAAAGGCCGGACCAATGGGTGCAGCTGCCTATGCGATTGAAAAAATGGCAGCACTTAAATAAATACGTATTGCGAAGCAGTACACTTTGAATTATACTTAAATAGAGCAAACATAAAAAATGATAAAACGATGAAAATTAATTTTTCAAAAGTAGAACAGGCATTTTTCGATGAGTCGGCAATTAAAAAAATTTCAACGAAAACACCTTACATAGCAGTAGATAGCTTTCCAAAGCTGGGGCTACTTTCAGCCCTGAGTTTTTTGGAATGGGTCTCAGAAAATCCCAATGGTGTTGTAACATTGCCTACCGGAAAAACTGCACAATACTTTATAGATTTCACCCACCTGCTGCTTGACAACTGGAACAATAAAAAAGGAAAAGATATACTCGAAAAATACGGTTTATCCGACATGAAAAAGCCCGAATTAAACGGGCTCCATATTGTTCAGATGGGTGAATTTTACCCCATAAATTCAGAACAGCACAACAGCCTGTGTAATTTTATTGAAAAAAATTATATTGAAGGTTTTGGCCTCGACTGTGACAAAGCACTGCTTATTGATTCAAACAAAATTGAACTGGCAGAAGAAAAATCATTCCGCGAGGTTTTTCCGGATTATAAAATTGACCTGACTTTACGTTACCGCGAAGCAAAAACTTACAACGAGCAGCTGCAGAAAGAGTCGATATTCAAAATTGACCAGTGGTGCACTCAATACGAAAGCAAAATCAGGGAAAAAGGCGGAATTGGATTCTTCCTTGGCGGAATTGGCCCCGACGGGCATATTGCGTTCAACACCCGCGGGACACAACATTTTTCATCAACCCGTCTTACAGAAACCAATTTTGAAACACAGGCAATAACCGCTGCCGATTTGGGAGGCATTGAAGTTTCGAGCAACCGCCTCGTAATTACTGTGGGGCTGGGCACACTTGGCTTTAATCCTGAAAACAAAGCCATAATTTACGCTGCCGGCGAAGCCATTGCCGAGGTCATAAAAAATTCACTGGAAAGCGAACCGCACGTACTTTACCCGGCCACTTCGCTGCAAAAACTGAAAAACAGCCGTTTTTACCTCACCGAAGGAGCTGCTGTAAAACTGGAAGATGCCGTTGAAAATTATTACGCCACCGGACCGTGGACGCATCAAAAAACAGAACGTGCCGTAATGGAACTGTGCAAAAAAATAAACAAATTCGGAGGCAAACTGCAACTTGAAGATCTAAAAGCAGACAAATACTGCAGCCGGATTCCGGATCTTAACAAAGACACCGTTCAGTCAGTTATTGACTCCATTGAGGCGAAAATAAAAAAGGGGATGGTAAAAGAAACCAACCAGGTTTTTTACCACACCGGCCCGCACCACGACGATATTATGCTTGGAATTATGCCCCTTACCAACCGGCAGTCGCGCGATGCAAGCAACGAAATGCATTTCTCCGTGTTAACGTCAGGCTTCAATGCCGTAACCAACACCTTCCTCTACGATTTGCTTATCGACACAAAAGACCTCATGAGCCAGGGAAAAATTGAAATGGTCGATTACCCCGATTTCTTTAAAGACGGGTACAAATACAAGTGGGATAAAGACATTTACCATTATCTCGACAATATTGCGGCCCAAAACCCCGAGGAAAAAAGACGAGGAGTATGCCATCGTGTGGTGAGGGCACTCGTATCCATCTGGGGAATAAAAAATAAAAGCGAGCTGATGGATGCAACCCACGAAATTTTAACATCACTACGCAGCAGCTACGATGGCAGTAAAAACCCGCCAAAAATCCAAAAACTGAAAGGGATGATCCGTGAGCTGGAAGAAGAACTTGTTTGGGCACACTACGGCACCATGGTAAAAAATGTGCATCACCTCCGACTTGGGTTTTACCAAAGTAATTCGAAAGGGAGCCAGCCCGATATGGAAAAAGATGTAATGCCCATTCTCGAAGATTTCAGAAAATACAAACCCACGGTAATCAGCCTAACAATGGATCCGCAGGGCAGCGGCCCCGACACCCACTACAAAGTGTTGCAGGCTATTGCACGCGCCGTGGAAGAGTGGGATAAAGAAGAGGATTTGAGTAACCTCAGAATTGTGGGCTACCGGAATGTCTGGTTCCGCTACAACCCGTGGGATGTGGAAGTGATTGTGCCCGTTTCATTAAATGCACTGGCCACACTCGACAAATCGTTTTCGGAATGCTACGTAACCCAGGTGAATGCCTCGTTCCCAAGCTACCAGCTCGACGGCAAGTTCAGCGATCTCACGCAAAGCATCTGGTTTGAACAGCACAAACAAATCCAGTTGCTGCTGGGTAAAAATTACTTCTACCAAAACAGTTCGCCACTTCTCAGAGCTACCCACGGAATGGTTTACATCCGCGAACTTAATGTAGATCAGCTTCTTGAGGAAGCTTCAAATCTTGGAAAATCAATGGAAGGAATTTTTTAATTCAAACTAATACAAAAAAATATTTTATAAAAAGAATTATGAGAATATTAATTCATGAAAATTATCAGAAAATTAGCAAGTGGACAGCTTACTACATTGTCAACAAAATCAATGCATTTAATCCAACACCGGGAAAACCGTTTGTGCTCGGACTTCCAACGGGGTCGTCGCCCGTTGGAACTTACAATGAATTGATCGAGTTGGTTAAACAAGGCAGCCTGTCGTTTAAAAATGTAGTAACCTTTAACATGGATGAGTACGTGGGAATTCCTGAAAGCCACCCGCAAAGCTACCATTACTTCATGGATAAAAACCTGTTTAACCACATCGACATTCCGCGCGAAAACATAAACATCCTCAACGGAAATGCGCCCGACCTGAAAAAAGAGTGCGAGGAATATGAACAAAAAATCAAAAGCGTGGGCGGAATTCATCTTTTCCTGGGGGGGATTGGCCCCGATGGGCACATTGCTTTTAACGAACCCGGCTCGTCGTTAAAATCGAAAACACGCATCAAATCACTCACTTACGACACTATTCTGGCCAACTCGCGCTTTTTCGACAACGACATCAACAAGGTTCCCAAAACAGCACTCACAGTAGGAGTTGACACGGTTATGCAGGCCAAAGAAGTGATAATAATTGTTAATGGTTACAACAAAGCCAGGGCTTTGCAAAAAGTTGTTGAAGAAGGTGTAAACCACATGTGGACAGTATCTGTGTTGCAAATGCACCCCGAAGGAATTATTGTATGCGACGATGATGCCACCATGGAACTAAAAGTTGGAACTGTGAAGTATTTCAAGGACATTGAAAACAAGGAACTCTCTGATAATCCTGAATTTAAAAACATTTAATTTTTTTTGAAAATGTGTGAAATGAAGTGCTGCAAACGTTTAATTTTTGCGCATTGATTTCATTGGCTTAACAACAACTTCCTTTCCGCACGACGGGCAGTTGTAAGTTTCGCAGCCGGTGCACGCGAAACAGTTGCTGCAAACCCGGTCGGTATCAAGGTTTGAAAACCTGGAACCACAAGCTGCACAAGTGTAATACTTTTCCTTTCGGCCAACCATCACTAAAAAAAATGTTTATACAACCTGAGCAGGGCAAAAATTATTACCAACGTAAAAATAATGGCGGCCCCCGAGGGGATGTCGAGATAGTAAGAAAAAAACAGTCCGGAAATGGTGCCGATAAAGGCAAACACCGAAGAAAGAACCAGCATTTTCCGGAAATCTTTGGTGAAAAGATTTGCCGTTGCCTGCGGAATGGTAAGCAGCGATAAAATAAGAATAATACCCACCACCCGTATATTCAGCACAACGGTTAGTGCAATCAGGGTAATTGTCAGGTAATTAAACAGGGCAACAGGCAAACCGGCAGCCCGTGCAAATTCTTCGTCGAAAGCGATGTACAGAATTTTACGAAAATAGAAGGCAAAAAACAGGATTATCACAACATTCAGGATAAACATCCAAACCAGCTCCGAAATGGTAACCGTGAGTATATTTCCGAAAAGATAGCTCATTAAGTTGGGCGTGTACCCCGGAGTTAAAAAGACAAAAATGATCCCGAGCGCCATCCCCAGCGACCACCAGATGGCAATGGAAGAATCTTCGCGAACATGCGCCACTTTGGTAAAAAACTGTATTCCCAGGGCCGACATTACAGCAAACAGGACAGCACCCAGAAGTGGATTAAATCCGAGCAGAAAAGCCAACCCGATACCACCAAATGAAGCATGCGTAATTCCGCCGCTCACAAAAACAATACGGCGCGAAACGATGTAACTGCCAATAATCCCACATGAAATACTGGCAAATACGGCAGCCAGAAAAGCTTTCACAAAAAAATCGTATGCAAACAGTTCAATCAGATTACTCATTTTATCCGTGGCGTTTTAAAACGGTATGCGGAATTTCTCCGTGTGTAATTATTTTAATGGGGCAGTTGTAGCTGTCCAGCTGCTCCTGGGTGATAATATTGTCGGGGTGATAGTGCAAACTGTCGTTTACACAGGCAATGGTTTTTACGTAGCTTGAAATGGTACCCACATCGTGCGAAACCAAAACGATTGCCATTTCCTGGTTTAATATTTTCAGCCGCTCGTAAAGTTCCCCTTCAAACCGGTTATCCACAAAAGTATCGGGTTCGTCAAGAATTAAAATTTTCGGGTCGCTAAGCAATGCCCGGCACAAAAACACACGTTGCATTTGCCCGCCCGACAATTCGCCAATTGCTTTATCCCGAATGTTCGACACTCCCATTTCATCAAGCAGCCATTCCACTTTTTGTTTTACCTCGCGGGTGTTAATTTTTTTTGGGTTTTTCATTAACGACCCCGAACGCACGACTTCATAAACGGTTATAGGAAAATTTTTATCGATGTGTTTTACCTGTGGCAGGTAACTAATCGGTTTTTTCTTCATTCTCATATCCTCT
This sequence comes from Tangfeifania sp., assembly GCF_055108615.1. Lineage (NCBI taxonomy): Bacteria > Pseudomonadati > Bacteroidota > Bacteroidia > Marinilabiliales > Prolixibacteraceae > Tangfeifania > Tangfeifania sp. The sequence goes on from NZ_JBSQIC010000029.1 coordinate 26,942, forward strand.
CTGAAAATGATTTTCCCTTTCATCGGTTTCAGCAATCCCAAAATAGCTTTCAGCAAAGTAGTTTTTCCTCCGCCGTTGGGACCGATTACACCCAGAAAATCGTTTTCAAAAATCTCGAGATTAACATCGCGCAGCACCGGTTGCTTGTCGTAACCAACCGATAAATTTTCTATTTTAATTAATGCATCCATCAAAAGTTATCGGTTAAAATGTTGGTCAATTCCACCAGGTTTTCAGCCCAGTTGGGGCCAAGCGGGGTGACTTCCACTATTTCGCCACCAACCTCTTCGGCAAAAACACGGGCATGGTCGCGATCGAATTCGCTCTGAATAAAAATTACATCGATATTTTTATCTTTGGCAAGTTTCACAACTTCCGACATGTGTTTTGGAGTGGGCTCTTTCCCGTCCAGTTCAAGCGAATGCTGAACCAATCCGTATTCGCGGGCAAAATAGGAAAGGCTCGGGTGAAAAGTGATAAACTCTTTCCCTTCAAAATTTTTTAGTTTTGTTCTGATTTCATTGTCCAGCTCATCGATTTCTTTTACAAATTGAATGTAATTGGAGTTGTACTTGTCGCTGTTTTCGGGTCGAAGCTCCGAAAGCTCTTCCATAATCCGTTGGGCCATTTGTTTTACCATTGGCGGCGAGAGCCAGGTATGTGGGTCCACACCGTCGATGTGCGCATGATCGCCATGCCGGACTTCACTGCCGGTAATTAAATCAAGTCCTTCAGAAAGATTCACAACTTTCATGTTTTTATTGGACTGCTCAATTTTATCTTTCCACGAATGTTCAAAACCAATATAACCAATGCGGAACCAAATTTCGGAACGGGCAATTTTTTTAAGCTGCGAAGGCAGCAAAGTGTAGGTGGCAGGACTTGCACCGGGCGGTATCAGCACGCTAACTTCAAAATCGTTACCACCAATTTTTTCAACAAATGTTTTTTGTGGCAAAATACTTACAGTTACTACCTGTTTTCCTGAATCCTGATTGTTTGTTTTTTTTGAATTACAGGAAAAAAGCAGTGCAGTTAAAGTAAGTAAAAAAAATAGTTGTTTCATTTTAGCTTTTTCTGAATGTGTTGAATAAAACAATAAAAGACAAATTTAGTTTTTCGAAATGGAATTTCCTTCCATATTTTTAAAATATCAAAGGTTCATTTTTTTGACCTTGATTTTTGTTTTGGGAGGAACAGGATCATAACCTTCGGTACCCCAGGGGTGGCATTTTGCAATTCGTTTTGTGGCCAGCCAAAATCCTTTAAACGGTCCGTGAATTTTTATAGCCTGAACCGCATACTCCGAGCAGGTGGGGTAATGACGGCACGAAGCCGGGGTTAAAGGCGAAATGGCATACTTGTAAAAGTAAACCGGCACCAGTAAAATCCAACCCAAAACTCTCAAAACTATTTTTCCGACCCGTTTCATTAAACTCAGTTTCAGGCAAAATTAAAACTAATTTTTACTTTACTTTGTTAATATGACTTTTGTAGGTACTCTTATTTCCGTCTTCAGTGTACTTTTCCCTGCAACTAAACTCATTAGCAGTTTTTTAACCATCCAAAAGAAGATTCAACAAGGTAAGTCCGGGTAAATATTTTTCTATACCGATGTACTGTTTTTATTCAGAATAAATAACACTAAAAGAAGCATGTACCCGAAAAGAATTCCATAATATTTTTAAATTTGTTGTTCAAGTTTTTAAAACAATTTAAAACCAGAATAAATTTCTGAAATCACTTATCGATTACTACTAATAATTATAAAATATTTAATGATGAAAAAAGTTGCAATTGGTGTAGATGTTGGAGGAACCAACACGGCTATTGGGGTAGTTGACCCCGAAGGAAATGTAATGGTGAAAGATAATATTTCAACTCCCTCGCACGGAGATATCGAAAAGTATATTTCTGACTTGGCCGATGCAATAAAAGAACTGATAAAATCAGTTAAACTTTTAAACAAAGACATTGAAATTCTGGGTATTGGCATTGGTGCCCCCAACGGAAACTATTACAGCGGAACCATTGAATATGCGCCCAACCTTTCATTTAAAGGAGTGGTTCATGTTGTAAAATTACTTCGCACCCATTTTTCCGATTTGGAAGCCGTTGCACTTACCAACGATGCCAACGCCGCTGCCATTGGCGAAATGATTTACGGCGGTGCAAAAGGAATGCAAAACTTTGTGCTCTTTACGCTGGGAACCGGCGTTGGAAGCGGCCTTGTTGTTAACGGCGACCTGGTTTACGGACACGATGGTTTTGCCGGCGAGTGCGGCCACACCACGCTGGTTCCCGGAGGCCGAATGTGCGGATGCACCTCCCTAGGTCACCTCGAGGCATATTGCTCGGCACCCGGCATGAAACGCACTGCTTTTGAACTTCTGGCCTACTATAATGCTACCGACAGTGTTTTGGCCAATAAATCGTACAACGAGCTCGACTCGAAAATGATTTATGAAGCAGCAAAAGAAGGCGATAAAGTTGCACTTGAAGTATTTGAAAAAACCGGTGCATGGCTGGGACAAGGACTGGCAGACACTGTTCACCACCTGAGCCCCGAGGCCATCTTCCTTTTTGGCGGGCCTACTGCTGCCGGCGATTACATTTTCAAGCCAACTAAAAAACATATGGAGAAACACCTCCTGCCCATTTTCAAAGACAAAATTAAAATTTTGCCTTCGGAACTCAAGCCCGGCGATGCAGCCATCGTGGGAGCAAGTGCACTGGTTTGGAAAGAACTGGAGAAATAATATTTCACCAACAGGATGTTATGTACTCCACTGCAAAATTGGAGTTACAAAATGCGTAAATAGAGAAGGTAACGACCAACACGTTGCATCAGTACTATAATTTTGTGCTGAATAAGGTTGAACAGGAGCCGTGTACGAGGCCCGTACGCACGGTTCCGTGAGAGGGATAAAGATGGGATAAGTAAATATTATCCTGTCTTTACCCTACTCGATTTTATCATCAAAATTCCGGGAACAAGATTCTTTCCCTGTTAAACGGACTTTGAAAACTCACTCTTTTTTGTTCTTTTTCAGCAGAAATGAATTCTTATCCTTCTCTTTATTTTTAAAGGATTTAACAATGGAATGAGCCGCCAGCGGTGCTGTGAGATAAACGAAAACAATTATGAAAAAATAAAAAATGCCCCGGCCAGCATCAATATTGATATAATTAAATTGAACAACATTATTCAATTTTAGTTTATAGAATCAACATCGCGAGAACAATAATTGACAGGATTGAAACAAATGTACCAAACTCCGGTTTTATTAATGAATATTTTTTCACGCCGGGTATCCTAATTTATGAAAGGATAAATTTCTTAACCCCAAAAATATAAAACAACTGCCCAAAACCCCAAAGCCTGGAAAGCATTCATCCTGGAAGAACTTGGGAATAACCGCCCGTTTATCAGCAAAATCGATTTTCTGAAATCGGAAAAATCAAAACAGGTTGTCCGGACTTTCCAGGTAATTGAAAACCACATCAACCACTATTCGGAAAGGGCCCTGGGCTCGCTGATTATAAGCATGACCCGCGATGTTACCGATTTGTTTACCGTCTTCCTGTTTGTAAGGGAAGCCGGGTTGTCGCATTACACATCGGGTGGATTGGTGTGTCCGTTGCCGGTGGTGCCCCTGTTTGAAACCATTGATGATTTAATTAAAAGCCCCGAAATACTGGATGCTTTTTTAAGCCACCAGGCAACCAAAAACAGCCTGAATTACATTAAAGAGCAGAAAGGCTGGAAAGAAACGGTACAGGACGTAATGATTGGTTACAGCGACAGTAACAAAGACGGCGGGATTCTGACCAGCACGTGGCATTTGTACAACGCCCGGATTAAACTCACCGAAACAGCTAAAAATTATTAAACTCTACAGCGACCTGGTTGAACGAGAAAAAGTAAAAAATGAAATTCTTACCATGTTGTTAAACGAACTCGCTTTAACCCGCGAAATGATGCTCGCCCTGCTGGGAAGTTCCATACGGGAAAGGCGCAAAAACCACTATTATTCAGTTCCTCCTGTTCTCACGGAATCGCCCGGGGGTTACTCCCACTTTATCTTTAAAAATACGGATAAATGAACTGAGCGACCCAAACCCTGCCGCCTCCGAAACATAGTTTAATGAAAACTGATGAGACGTGTTTCGCGTCAGTAAAGTTTTCGCTTCCTCAATCCGGTAGCTGTTTACAAAATCGCTGAATGTAGAGTTAAATTGGTTGTTTATCAATTTTGAAATGTATGTCCTGTTGGTTTTCAGCCGATTGCAAATATGAGTGATTTTCAGGTTCGGATCGCGATAGATTTTATCATTTTCAAATAACTGAACCACCTCATTTTTCAGCTGTTCTGAGTTTGAGAAACTTAATCCGTGAGCAGGAACTTTCTGCTCGTCTTCAGCCAGATCGGCCACCGAATAATTCTGAATATACCCCTGAAACCCAATAAAAAAAAGCAACACGCTGAAAATCAAGGATGGGATCAGCAACCACCCTGCAAATTCGATAAAAACGGAACGACCGATAACATTAAAAATGAAACTCATTAACGAGGTTGCCACAAAAGAGTAAAGCAGATATTTTACCCATACAATGGTTTTATCCTCAAGATTGGAATAGAAGTTGGCCACCCTGTTGTTATACTGAATGACCAGTTTGCGACCAAAAACCAGGCTGTAAATAACCGTGGCTGCAAAAACAAGCCGCCAGATAATTAAAATGATCCCCTGGGTTTGGACAAGCGAAGAAAGTTCTGACGCCGGGTTCCTGTTCAGTAAAAAATGTTGGAGGTACTCCATCTTTTCTGCTTCACCCATTAAAACATAAACAAATAATGTGGCCACAGAAACTATAAAAGCAGGCATAAGCAACAGCAGGTTCCGGTAATTTATGGTCGGCTCAACTGTTAACAGCCTGATGTACCAGTAATACATTGGATAAACAGCAAGCGATGCAAACGTGTAAACCGGATCCATTACCAAATAAGCCCCAAATTCCTGCTTAAAAAACAAGGCATGCGACAGGTACAATAAGAAAGCAACAAACATGAAAAGCCCCAGAAAATGTTTAGCCCGGTTTTTCTTAATGGGCGAAAGCAAAAAAACCACCGCCCAAAAGGCTGTAACATACATGGGAGTGTACACAACCAGATCGTACCACATTATTTAGACAGTTAGTATTTAGACAAAATATAATTAAGCCTGCAATTTACCTTTTAAGCATCAAATTTACAATATGAGAATTATAATTGGATATTCCGTGAATATATTTACCGCATGGGGAATGCAAATAACCAAAATCTTTACTTTCCGCTTTTGAAGCACTGGTTCAGGTACGCCGGTATTGCTCTGTTGTTTTTGGGCGCGATATCCGGGTACCTCTACTTTTGGGGTGGCAAACCCGATTTTTTAACCACAAAGGTTTTTGCCATACTTACGTCCTATATGGAAACCCGTACATTTGTTGTGGCCCAAACAAATATGCTCGATGAAATAGCGGCCATTTTTCTGATTTTGGGTTTAATTTTCATCGCATTTTCATCGGAGAAAAACGAGAAACCCGAACTAAATGCGCTCAGAATTAAAGCACTTGTTTACGCTGTATTTATTACTTCAGGCTTTTGGATTGTCTGTTTTCTTTTCATTTACGGCTGGCCGGTTTTTCTTTTTGCCACATCTGTTTTCCCATTATTCCTGCTTGCATTTATCGTTGGTTTCAGAATTATGATTTTCAAATTCCATAAAAACAATAAAAATAACCATTTCGTTAAAAACTAATTAATCATGAAAAAGTACATTTTACGTTTAGCTGCAATTTTAATTTTAACCGTGCTTACATTTTCATCGTGCAATTTAATCGATGGAGACGACAAACCTTTAGGCGGTGAACCATCACCAATGGGAGAAGTAAACAATACTTTCGGAATAACAGCCGTACCCGATGGCGTTAGTGATGCAGAAGCAGTTGTTACTGCCCGCAATGGCGAAGTGTCAACAATTTCCTACTCTGCCACCATTACAAATCCTGCTGTTTTGGAAATGGTTTCGGCCATGCCCGATGTTTCTGTAAGCGGCAACAGTGCAAGTGTAAGCCGCGATTACAGAATCACAACAAAAGGGTTTCAAAGTGTTTACGAAGAAGGCAATCTTACTATTATGGATTATGATGCAAAAGAGGGCGACACCTATTCGTTGAAACACAACGGTAAAAAACTGGAAAGAAAAGTTACGAAGGTTTCGAAAGAAGATGCTTACGAGTGGGGCTTTTTTCTGATAAAAACCACTCATGTGCAGGAAACCGGGAGGGGAATTCCGGGCGTTTCCAAAATTGAATTTATTGGCAACCACAAATGGGGAATGGTTGGGTTAAAACTTTATTTTGAAGACGGTACCGACCAAACTTTTGGGATTATCAGTTCGGCAAGTAATTAAAATTAAAAAAATTTAAGAAATGAAAATCAAACTTGTTATTACACTTTTCACCTCTTTTTTACTCTTTCTTGCCTTCAATTTTTCGCAGGCCCAAACATGGGTTCCCGTAGGCGAACGAGGTTTTTCTGACAGTGAAGCTTACAGTCCGCGAATTGAGATCGTAAATGATACGCCCTATGTTGTTTACATTGACAGGCCTCTTGGAGACAAGGCTACGGTAATGAAATTTAATGGAAGCGAATGGGAACCTGTTGGCAGTAAAGGATTTACCCAAGGAGAAGTACGCAGTCCCCAGTTAGTAAACAAAAACAACACACTTTATTTGGCTTTCAGCGACGAAGCTTATGATGACAAAATTTCAATAATGCGCTTTAACGGGAATGAATGGGTTTATGTGGGCAATCCCGGATTCACTTCTTTCGGCAGCGATTCTTTTAGTTTTGCCGAAGATGACGGAGAACTGTGGATTGCTTACAAGGATGCAATTCATAACAGCAAAATAACAGTAATGAAATATACTGAAGAGGGATGGATTACTGTTGGACCGCCGGGTTTTGGCACCCTTTCTAACGTAATCCATCTTGCTGTGGAAGGCAACACCCCTTATGTAGCTTTTCGTGATGATGACCACGACATTAAGGCAAGTGTTATGAAACTGGAAAATGATGACTGGGTTCTTCTTGGAGAAGCTGGTTTTTCAGGGGGTGCATACGATTCTTATCATGGAATTGCTGTTCGCAATGGAGTTCCTTACGTAGCTACCTGGGGCAACGATGCCAGGGCAACTGTTTACCAATTCAAAGAATCAGAATGGGAATACCTTGGCGAACCAAACTTTTCGGAAGGACAAGCCTCCTCATTATTCATCAAAATTTCTCAAAATGGTACTCCTTATGTTGTTTACAGAGATGCAGGTGATCTCAACAAGCCCGTGTTAATGAAATACTCTGGAACTACGTGGGAAAAGGTTGGCGAGGAAATATCTTCCAGCCAGGGAACCAACACAAGTGTTGCTTTTGACAGCAACGGAAATCCTTATGTTGCTTTTAAAGATCACGCCAAATTAAGACGTGCATCAGTTATGAAATTCGGTACCGCAACCGGAAATATTAACCATTTAACAGACAAAATTGATTTTCGGATTTATCCTAATCCCAACAAAGGTAATTTTACACTTGATTTGTCAAAATATAATACGAATCCGTTTTTTGTTGAAATTTCTGATATTTCGGGAAGAACAATTTTCAACAGGACGTTTGAAACCGGGGGAAAACATACAGTTGAATTACCACATAAAGAAAAAGGTTTATACCTGGTTAAAATAGAATCCGGTGATCTCATATTCACTAAATCCGTTTTAATCAGCAACTGAATGAACTATTTATCAATCATTATTTCGATAAACTTATTCTCCAAAATTACTTTAAAAAAAAGAGGCTGTTTTTAATTTAAATTCAGCCTCTTTATTTTTTACAAAACTAATTTTGATTGGTAATCAACATTTTAATTAAATTTATTCCATCAATCAATTTAAACTTTCTTTTTAAATGAACTCATATAATTGTAGCATTTGCAAAAACCAGGTGAATGAGAATGATAAATTTTGCCCGCATTGCGGCGCTCCTGTTATCGCAAATTCACCTGAAACAAAATCAATAATTCACTGTCCGAAATGCAATCATACAAATCCTGAGAATGTCTCTTTCTGCGAAAAATGTGGCACTTCATTAACGGCCACCGGATCATCAAAAAATCAAAAATCCGGACCTCAAACTTTCACATCGGCAGGAACTTATTCCGGCAAAATGATTAAAGGAAAAACCTCAAAAAGCTGGAAGGTTCTACTTTATATAATTCTGTCAATAGTAATTATTGGGACGATTTCAATTGTAATCTGGTTTCAGCACGACCCTGACGCTGGTGAAAAGTTAAAGACCATTGCCGGTGGAATTTTGGTAGTAGTCATTTTCATCTTTTTTGTTATTCGTGGAAATAAAAAAGGCAGAAGAAGACGTGGCAGCGGTCATGAATACGACCAGGGAATTAACGATAACGACAATGATTTCAGCGGAGACTCATCGGATGATGGCGGCAATGATGATTAATAATTTCAACTAAACCAAAATGGCATTTTGTACAAATTGCGGAAAAGCATTGGAAGAAAACGAAAAGTTTTGCTCAGGCTGCGGAACTCCAACCAAAACGGGCTCGCCAAAACCACCCTCGGAAAAGGAGCCGGAAAAACCGAAATACACAAAAGAGGGCCGGAAAATTATTGATGCAGGGCCAAAACCAAACCACCACCGTTACACTCCTCCACCCCGGCCCCCGGTTTCTTCAACCAGAAAAAAGAAAAAGCGTGGTTTTGCGGGATGTTTAATTTCAGCGTTGGTAATATTTGCAATTCTTGCAGCAGGTTTTTTTCTCATTGTGAATTATGCCAACGATTGGTTTGATGATATCACTTCAGGAATAACTCAGGTCGAGCAAGAAGAACTGGAACAAGCACTAAACGAGAAAAAAGAGAACAGAAATTTACTTAATACAAAAGATACAAACAGTGCAGACAAATACCATTATGGGATTGATGTTGAACCGGATCAGTTAGAGGCGTTTAAAAGGTATAATACTTATGCTCAGCAAGGTGATCTCAATGCAATGGTTAAACTCTCAGAATATTACGAACAAGGTATATGGGTAGAAAAAAATCTACAAAAGGCCAGGGAATTACTTCGGCAGGCAGCTAAGGAGGGATCACTGGAAGCACAATGGGAACTTGAGTATTTAGAAAATAACTAATAACTTACCGTAAACAGATGAAATACAGATATAAACATTATCTAATGTTTTTTAGCCTTTTTGTTATTTGCAGTTTTGCAGATGCACAGCAATCTCAAATCAAGGAAACTAAAAAAACAGCTAAAGTATATATTAAAGCAGAAACAATTAAAGCAATCGAATCGAAACTAATCGAAGGGCTCGAAGCCGAAAGAAATAGCAAGGTAGTGAGCAATGCGATAAAAAAATTTTGGGAGTCGACCAAAAGTCTTAATGCACAGCAGATTGAGATGCTCGCAGAACATTACACAAATGTTTCAAAAACAAATCTTAAAAAACTGGCTGATTTGTCGCCATCGCAACTAAACTGTTATGCCCATGACATTTTTGGGCGAATAAAAATTGATACAAATACATTAAAACAAATTATTTACCGCGAAGGCGATAAAGCTGGCACAGCTACATTAAAAACTCTGGCCGAAATTGATAACGCTTTTGCAAAAACAGGTGAAGTATCAACAAAACTCCTAGCGAAGCTCAAAAGTGAGGCCAGTGGATTGCACCCAAAACAAGCAAGGGCGTTTTACGATTTACTTAAAGCTAAAGTTTCAAACGATTGGGCCGATATAAAAAACATTGACAAAGCCGCAGAAGGCATAGGGCGATATGTAGGTACTTTTGTTGACGGTGTTTTTGTACTAAACGACGCATATGACATTTACTACAGCAATGAGGACCCTGATATAAAAGCAATAAAAGCAACCAGCAAAATTATCGATTACGGAACAACAACTGGAAGTGCCGCCGGAGCTACAGCATTAGGCGGAGGTCTTGGAGCCGGATTAGTGATAGCCTTTACCGCCAATCGCGTTTCAACCTTATACACCGAAGTAAGTATGCTCCAAAAAGAACGCGAGATCGCAAGAAATGCAGAACAGAATGAGAAGCTGTACAATGGTATTTTGGTTCGTCGGCAACTCGTAAATATTAGTAGTAAAATAAAATCAGGAGATCTTGCCAAAGCCGAATTTCTGTTGGTTAAGCTCGAACAATTTCTTTATAAACACAACGTGGATAATTTTGAGAAACTGATAGAACTACATAAAGAGCTAAAACAAAAAGCAAAAAATGCTGAACGCAAGCAACAAGTAAACCAGGTAATAAACAAAGCCAGGTACCCCTATCGCGATGCTTTTGACCTATACCAAAGAGGAGTTGAATTAAATTGGGCAAAAAAGCATGCCTCCCGGTCATTAGAAATTTTAAGAGAGAATTTAAAAAAGTACCCGGAAATCAAACAACATACAGCAATACAAGCAGTCCGAAATCTAATACATGCTATCGAAACTAAAATTTCCGAAGCACCGGATTTGGCAGTCGCAGAAGTTGATTGTCCGGAAGAGGTATACAGCGGACAATCTGTGGATATTAATATTTTAGTAAAAGGAGGTATTCCATATTACAGGGCAGTTGGTGCAGTGCCAGGTAATATTTCCGACGGAATGGTTACGCTGTTCTGGGAAGCCCCCGCCGAGGCAGGGAAAAACCGGGTAACTTTTAAAATTAGCGATTGCATGGGTGCAACGGCAAGTATTTCAAAGACCATTCAAATAGTTGGGCACAATGAAATAATTGAACAGCAGAAAACAGTTAAGGAAAATACTGAATTTTACTACGGAACATGGCAAATAAAAGTTAGGCCTCAAGGTAGTGTTGATGGCGACATAGAGTTTGTTACATCGGAAGAGGAAGCTGTAAGCAGTATTGAAAAAAGTGTTTCCTACTTTGAAAGGAATCCGGTTTTTGCAAAAAACACAAGTAATTTTTCAGATTTCGCCGATATAGAATTTTTGCCGCAGGAAAGGTTCTCCTATAAAAAACAAGGGCCACTTTTTATTATCAAAGCTGCAGAACAGGATTACCAACTAAATTTTGCAGTTCAGTTAATAAATGAGAAAAATTTGAGGGGAAAAATGTTTGCATTTTCAAAAAATTCCCAAGGTTACGTAATAAATAAACAAGACATCATTGGAACAAAAATCAAATAAATTATGGCATTCTGTTCAAATTGTGGAAATGAAATGAATAATGGGGCTGCTTTCTGCGGAAACTGCGGCACCCCGGTCGGTCAGCAAACGACTACTGTTGCTGCGCCGCCAAAAGGAAATGTAACTTTTGATGTAATTAATCGCGAACGGTTAAACATGGTAAAAGTGGATTTGGAAAATGGGGGTTTCCGTTACGAAGCCGGTGCCATGCACTACATGCAGGGAAACCTGGAATTGCAGTCAAACATTCCGGGGATGGGTAAAATTTTTAAATCGATGATAACCAAAGAGAAAGTGGTGAAGCCCTTAATTACCGGAACCGGGACTGTTTTTCTGACACCTTCGTTTGGCGAATTTACCATTCTCGAATTGCAAAATGATGAATGGATTCTCGACCAGGGTGCTTACTATGCTTCAGAAATCGAAGTTGAAATTGGCGCTTATACCAACCGTGCTATCAGCGCCATGTTTTCAGGCGAAAAGTGGTTTCAAACCGTTGTTGCCGGCATCGGGAAAGTGGTTATCAATTCCGCCGGGCCGCTGGAAGAAATTACGATGAACAACGACAAACTGGTAGTTGACGGACGATTTGCGGTGGCGCGGACTTCAGGAATTGAATTAAAAGTCACCAAAGCAACCCGGGGAATATTTTCTACCGTAATTTCAGGCGAAGGACTGGTAAATACCTTCACCGGCACCGGAAAAGTCTTGATCGCACCGGTCGACAATTATTTCAATACATTGATTCACACCATGCGCGCTATTAACAACAACGTTTTAAGACTTCAAAAATGAAAACAAAAAATCTGTGTATAAATGCTATGTTGGAAATCCTCCTTTTTTTCGGATTCTCAGGGAATTTGCAGGCGCAAAAAGTTTTAAATGAATCGGAAACCAGGTGGGCGCTCGAAGCGCAGGCTGAAATGGAGAAAGCATTAAACGATCCGGCATTAACCGACCAGCAGCGGATGGAAATGGTAGAACACAGCACCAGGGTTTTAAAAGAATACGGACAACCATCCGCTTTCCCCGACGATGCCATCCCGCTAAAGAAACAAACCGATGCTCGCTTTGAGCAGCTAAAAACTAATATTTCAGAACTTTCTGACTGGTCGTTAAACCTTGAATTTCAAACCCTGGACCAAAAAAATAAAATCATCAACTCCATGCAAATTTCGATGGTTGAAGAGCAAATAAAATACACGATCAGGCATTCGACAAGTACCTGCAAAACAGCAAAAACCGGAAGCTTTAGTTTTTACTGATAATTGCTGCCCTTGCCATTGCCGGATTTTGGATGTATGGTACGTTCAGCGATGAAATGGATACTCAAAATGCATTACAAATTGGACTGTTCATCGGGTTAATATTTATTGTGATTGGATTCTTTTCCGGGTTATCGAAACCCAAACGCGACTGGGAAGGCGTTGTAATCGATAAAAAAGTTACAAAAAATTTAATTATCAGGTAAAATGAATGAATTAGTTTCAGCAATAAAAAACAAACAACGAACCACGGCGCGAACATTTAGTCTGCTTACCATTTTAGCAGTAGTTATTATGGTATTACCATTTCTCGGTGGAAATCCTTTTACCGGAATGTGGGCGCTGGCTTTTCTGGGAATTTTTCTTTCACTGTTCTTTTTTGTAGTTGCCCTGCTTTTTGGCCGCCGCGCTAAAAAAATGGACAATTTGCAAACTGGCGAAAAACTTTTAGCGCACCTGCAAATGACCGACGAAATGAAAAAACAATACGCCACCACTCTTCGCAGCGAAACCCGCGAAAAGAACAAGGCAATTATATGGGTTGTAGGTGTTATGTTTGCAATTATTACCATCCCCTTTTTGTTTTTTCTTGAAGCTGATGAAATTGTAGGATTCATCTTAATAATGGGTTCAATTTTTCTGATTGTTTTTACCGCTTCAAAATTTTTCCCGGAATATTATTACCGCAAAAACCTGAAAGGTGACAACCAAATTCTAATTGGCGAAAAGTACGCCTATTTTAACGGCTATTTTCACAACTGGGACTATGCGCTGTCGGGGCTTTCAAAGGTAAAAGCCATCAAAAAACCTTTTCATGGCATCTATCTTGCGTATTATTACACCGACCTTACCTGGCGGCACAGCCATGAAATTAAATTTCCGCTGCCCAAAAACTTCGACCCAAAACCAATAGTTGAACGATTAAGAAGTTCAAACAAAAAGTGAGTGTTATTTCATTTTCTTCAAGATTTTACACCTCAAACGAATCCACTTCCCTGTACGCTTCAATCAATCGTCTTTCACCTTCAGCTCCTTCTCCCGAAATGCCGTGCTCCATTCCTACCACACCCCTGAAACCTTTATCGTAAATGTGTTTAAATACATTTTTGTAATTGATTTCCCCGGTGGTCGGTTCTTTTCTGCCGGGATTATCACCCACCTGGAAATAGGCAATTTCGTCCCATGTTAAATCGATATTGTGAATCAGGTGGCCTTCATTTTTCTGCATATGGTAAATATCGTATAATATTTTGCAGGCCGGGCTGTTCACCGCTTTGCAAATCATGTAGGTTTGATCGGATGTACGTAAATACAGATCAGGCGAATCCGAGAGCGGTTCGAGCACCATGGTAAGTCCGTGCGGCTCAAGAATTTCAGCCCCCCGGCGCAGCGCTTCAATTACATTAGCATGCTGAATACCGATGGGTAATCTGCGTTCAAATGCACCCGGAACCACGGTCATCCATTTGGCATTTACCCGTTTGGCTGCTTCAACCGATTTACGGCAGCCATCCAAAAAAATATCAAGATGCTCTTTTTTACCCGCAGCAAGCGTGTTGGCCATGTTCCCTCCTTTGGGAACTACAAAAACGCCCATTGTCATGCCAAGCTTTTCAAGCGTTTCGCCAATTTTAGTCTGGGTTGCCACATCGCGGTTCATCAGACCATTGTCTTCAAAAGCGGTAAACCCCTGGTCGGCCATAAACTTAATCTGGTCAATTAAATCATCACCGGCCAGATTATTGAACATCCCAAAATGAGGAGCATAGTTTAATTTGAATTCTTTGGCATTAGATGCAACTGATTCGGAAACGGAAGCTCCCATTACACCTCCCAAACCCGCCATAGCAATACTGCTCGCAGCCGTGTTTTTTAAGAAATTTCGTCTTTTCATGATTTTATTGGTTTAAGAATGAATATTCCGTATTTGTAAAAATAATGAAATATCGACGAATTACTTCCAATGAAATGTATCTTCTTCAAAATTCACATTGGCCTTTTGGGCTCTTTTTATGGATTTTAGCATCTGAACCGACCTTGTAATAACAAAAACAGGCTGATCTTTTTTTGACCAGCCTTTACTATCTCTTTTGCAGATTAGTACTTAAACTTCAAAAGAATCAACCTGTCGGTAGGCCTCAATTAAAGCCTTTTCGCCTTCAATTCCTTTTTTACTTTTACCGTGCTCGCA